>JBGSXH010000363.1:0-13625 GCA_041751515.1 Cyclobacteriaceae bacterium
CAGGTAAGTTTTCAAATGCTGCATTGTTAGGAGCAAATAATGTATATGGTCCGTTTTCCGTCAGTACATCTTCCATACCTGCCACTTTTATAGCGTTAAAAAGTGAGGTATAATCATCCTGCTTTTCAATTTGCTCCAGCATACTGGCCATTTCTGCTTCATCAGCCATAGCACCATCTGTTGCAAAATCGTCCTGACCCGTGGTATCTTCGGCATATGCCATTTCTTGATTTTGTTCTCCGGCACGTTGTCCGGTATCGCAGGCTGTCAGCATTAAGCCAAATATGGCAGGGGAAATTATGCTTAAAAAACTCTTAGTTATCATCTCAAAAAATATTAATAGGTGGCAAAAAAGTAGATATAGCTAGTATACTATATATATTAGCAACCTCCTGGTTGACAGTTTGTTTATGCTATTCCAAGATTACTTTATCGATGATGTGGATATAGCCATTTCCTGCATCAATATCTGCTTCTAAAATATTGGCACCGTCAATGGAAGTTCCTTCTTCCGAGGTTTCAATATCATAAGCAACATTATCAGCGTCTTGTAAATCACCTTGAGTGGAAAGTGCTTCTGCAGAAATTTTGCTATTGACTACATGCCGCTGTAATACAGCAATGAGCTCATCCTTATTTTCATCTTCCATTAACGATTCCCATACATCATCGTCAATAGCATCAAATGCATCATTATTAGGTGCAAATAAAGTCATGCCTTCCTCTGAAAGCATATTGATAATTCCTGCCTGCACTAACGCATCAGTTAACCTGTTTAATTCAGGCCTATCTGCTAATTCATCAACGATTGTTCTGCTTTTTTCGGTAATGCCTTCGTCAAGTGCATTATCAGAATCATCACCTTCTTCAGTTATTTCAGGTGCATTCGTGGCTCCAGGCCGTTGCTCACATGCGGTGAAAATGAAGAACAGGGAGACAATAAAAGTTAGTGTTAAGTGCTTACTCATAATCAATATATAGTTGTCGGTTCTATCTAAAAACCTTCTCCTAAAGAGAATGTTTGTGAACACTCTGAAATAAGATGTCCGGTTTCCGGTAGACGAGTTTTAGAAAACCCTGGACTGAGGTTTTCTTTTTATAAATAAGCAGGTCAAATGCGCCTTAAGGTTGCAATGATACTATAATATTTATCCTACCTTTTAGCTTTAAATTATTTATTTTATTTCAACAAATTGACATCTACCTATTTATAAAAATACAGAATTTCCATCGGCTGATTTACTTACATAGCTATTGTCTGTATTCATTCTTAGTTTTCTGATACTTCATTGCTTTCTACATTGCCTTGTAAAATGATAGGCACATCCGCTCTAGTTTTCAGGAGCGCATTCAGCCACATGAAATGTTTTAAACTATCTATTCCTGCATATGAGAGCAATAATTTTAATTTTGGGATTGATGATGCCTGGTATCATAACGGCGCAGAATATCATTACTGGTAAAGTGATTAATGTGCTGGAAGGGGATAAAATTGTGATTGTTACCGAACGGCAGGAAAGTATTATTGTGAAATTATCTGACATAGACTGTCCGGAGGAAGGGCAGCCATATTGGGAAGAAGCTATGAAAAAAACAGAGAAACTCTGCTATAATAAAGATGTGGAAGTCCGGGTAAAGCGAGAAGATAGAGAAGGAGTTATTGGTGTTGTAAGCATAAAAAGCGGTAAAGTTATTATCAATCATGTACTTGCCGCTGAGGGATACGCTTGGGATGTTAAGCGTGGTTTGCGTTATGATGATGATGTAGCCATGGTTCTGGAACACGTTGACAAGGCCAAAGAGAAGCGTAAGGGTATTTGGAAAGATACTAACCCTACGCCCCCATGGGAGTTTAGGAAGAAAGAAGATATAGATCTTCCCAAAACGTCCTGAATATAAAACTGACTACTTGTAAAAACTTGCCTTTATGGCATCTAGATCATCTTTAGTGAGTGGTTTAGTAATGAAAGCCTGTACTTCAGGATATTCTTCCATTTTATCACGGTCTTTTTGATAGATCGAAGAAGTAAGCATTACAATCTTAATTAGCTTTTCTTTAATGGCAGGTAGTTCTCTGATATTTTCAAGAAACTCCCAACCGGTCATAATAGGCATATTAATGTCCAGGAGCAAAAGATCGGGAAATTCATTATCATTCTTAATATTATTCAAAAATTCCAGCGCATCAGGTGCCCTGTCGAAGCTAAAAACTTTGGCATCTTTTAAAGACGAAGCCTTTATGGTAGACTGACAAATAAAATTATTTATGCTATCGTCGTCTAATAGCATAATTTTTTCAATTGTCACCTTTTCTCTCACCTGCATATTAATCTAAATTAATTTTTTCAAATACACTTCAAATGTGCTTCCACCATCGGGTACACTCTTTACTTCTATTTTGCCACCCTGCGATTCTACCTGAGATTTGGTGATGTATAAACCAATGCCCTTACCTTCAGACCTGTCTGTCATGCGCTTAAACAGCCCGAAGAGTTTATGCTTGCTCCTTTCAAGATCGATGCCTATGCCATTGTCTTTTACTGTAAGCACTATAAAGTCTGCCTCCTCTTTGCTTTTAATTTCAATTTCCGGAACTGTATCTTCTTTACTGTACTTTATGGCATTGGTTATTAAATTCTGAAAAATACTCTTTAAGTGATTGGGTGGGTATATTAACGTTTCAATCTGCGAAAAGTCGGTCGTAATTTTAGCGTTGCTAGCTATTACCTGTTCCTCTATACTATCTATGACCTCTTGGTAAATGGCTGCAAAGCTTATTTTCTGTTTTTTTTCATCCAAAGTCTTTTTGGAGGAGACTACCTCAATGAGGTCATTCAGTGTAGTGTTGAGCTGATGAACACTTCTATCAATCTTATTGTAAATGTAGACATTGTCATCTTTAAGCGCCTTCCGGTCAAACATTTTTAAAAGGCTTAGCAAATTGACTACGGGTCCGCGCAGGTCATGAGTAGAAACATAAGCAAACTCTTCCAGACTTGCGTTGGAGCCGGTAAGTTCTTCGTTTTTCATAGTGATCGCTGCTTCGAGAAATTTAGTATCAGTAATGTCAATGATGGTGAGCAGCAGCAGTTGCTCTTGTTCTGATGGCTTTGGAATAAAAGTACGTACCAGCACTTTCTTTTGTACACCTTGTTTGTTTATCAGTGATGTTTCTAGCTCAAAATCAGTCTTGCCCTGGTAAAGATTACTCAATAGTGACATGTAACTATCAGTAGCCTCAGGGTCAATGAAATAAGAGAGGCTATCAATAATTTCCTCTTTATCCTCCACTCCAAATAATTTGAGACTGGTATTGTTGATCTTTTTTATTTTAAGTGACTCTTCACATTGCTTTAAGTATTCAGGATGCTCATTTGCATACTCTACTATGTCTCTGATACCTTCTTTCCGAAGCGCCACAAATGATGCTAACAGTTCGCTAATTTCCTGCTCCCATATAGCTACTGACGTGTTTTCGAAAATCTCTATATAACGGTTTTGACTATCTTCTAGGGCTTGCTGTGCCGCTTTAAGTTTGCCGATTTCAACAAAGGTGATAACAAGGCCACTTTGCTCATTTTCATGAGTATGATAAGGAATGATACGCATTAAAAACCATTTGCCATTCTTATTTTCTACCTGCTCTTCGTAGATTTCTTCGCTGTCAATTATTTCACCTACTTTCTCAAAAGTATCGCTATTTTTCAGGTTATGGGTTATGTGGGTTATAGGCCGGCTAATATCGTGCTCCAGAATGTTGAAATGCTCTTTGATGGAAGGGGTAAATTTCCTGATGATAAGATCGTGATCCAAAAATATAGTGCCAATTTCTGTGCTCTGAAGCAGGTTGTTTACGTCATCATTGAGTTCAGTAACTTCTTTTATTTTCTCCTGCAACTCTGCATTAACGGTATATAGTTCTTCATTGACAGATTGCAGCTCTTCATTGGTGCTTTGGAGCTCTTCATTAGATGCCAGTAATTCCTCATTTGAAGCCTGAAGTTCTTCATTTGAGATTTCTAACTCCTCAACTGTAGCCTGCAGGTTGGCTTTAGTATATTTCAACTCTTCTTCCAGAAAATGAATCTGCTTTGTAGATGAGCTATCGAGTTCTAATTCTTCTGTGCCAATTTCCTGCTGCTTTACTACTTCGTAAAAAACCAGCATGATCAATTTTTCGTGATAGTAGGTCTCCGGAATGATTTTAACATTCAGGTCGAGGTAGGTATGTTCGTCACCATCAGAAAATTTTATGCCTTTATAGGTGACTTTTGTATTCTTGTTAATAGCGTCTTTTATGGCCGTCGACACCTGCACAGACATGCGCTCAGGCAGCATTTTTAATATATTCAGGGAAAGTTTTTTCTCAGGAATACGCAGAAATTTACTAGCACCACCAGTAACGTGAATGATTTCATCTTTCTCGTTGATGATAATACACTGGGGTGCAAACTCATCTACAAGTATTTCATTTAACTTTTCGGAAACCTTATTGGGGTTAAAACTAGAAACATTATAAGAAGTTGATTTCTCTACTGAATTTTCTTTCATAGAAGGAGGGAGGAAATTTTCCTGGCGAGGAAGGTGTGAACCAGCTCTTTTCTGATATATTTTCCATTTCTTATCGATAACGTTGAGTGCATTGTTAAGACTGCCTAGTGTTTCACTATTGCCGAGAAACAGGTAGCCACCGTCAGATTTTAAAGAATAGTGAAATATCGTCAATACCTTCTTCTGAAGTTCAGGCTTAAAATAGATAAGCAAATTACGACAAATTACCAGATCCAAACGATTGAAAGGAGGATCACTGATAAGGTTATGAGGCGCAAAGACGATAAGCTCTCTTAGTTGCTTACTTACCTGATAATGATCTGATTTTGTTAGTGTGAAATAGCTTGTCAGTCTGCTATGAGAAACATCGCTTACTATACTTTCGGGGTAAATACCCTTACTTGCTGCATCGATTGCATTGCGATCAACATCTGTCGCAAAAATTTTGATAGGGTTTCTCTTATTATGTTTTTTCTGATATTCACAAAGCAATATACCTATGGAGTAAGCTTCTTCACCCGTAGAGCATGCAGACACCCAGATTCTGATCATGTCCCCTGGGTTTTTATCTTCGTATAATTTAGGGATAACCTTTTTCTCTAATACATCGAAGGCTTGAGAATCTCTAAAAAATTTGGTTACTCCAATGAGTAATTCTCTCTGTAAAATTTTTGCTTCTTTTGGCTTTTCGTAGAGCAAATCCAAGTACTCTTCCAGACTGGCTCGGTTGTTTATACTCATGCGGCGTTCAATTCTTCTGCTGACGGTCGCTGGTTTGTATAGGCTGAAGTCCAGCGTTGTTTCAGTGCGGACAATCTCAAGAATTTTATGATAATCGCTTTGGGTTTCTACTACATCCACGATAGGCTGTCTGCCACTGGAACGTTCGATATAATTAACAAGTGCAACTGGCGTTTTATCAACGGGTAGAATATAGTCTGCAAGGCCAGTGGCTATAGCACTGTTAGGCATGCCGTCAAACTTGGCTGAATCTGGCTCCTGCACCATGATCATACCACCCTGTTCCTTAATTGTTCTTACGCCACGCGTGCCGTCGGTTCCTGTCCCTGAAAGCACAATACCTATTGCATGCTCTTTCTGATCTTCAGCTAAAGACCTAAAGAATATATCTATTGGGAGATTCAAAAATTGCTCAGGATCTTTATCCTGCAGTTTTAAATGCCCATTTTTTATGGTTAAAATTTTCTTTTTAGGAATTAAGTAAACCTTACCGCCTTCAACCTTTATATTTTCTTCTGCCAGCATCACCTCCATTTTAGTGTGTTTTGACAGCAATTCAACCATCATGCTCTTGAAGTCTGGAGACAAATGCTGTACCACCACAAAAGCGATTGATGGTGAAGGCTGCATATTGTCAAAGAAACTTTGTAAAGCTTCCAGACCACCGGCGGACGTTCCTATGCCAACAATAAACAAGGGCGACTGCCCGGGAGCATCCGAAGAGATATTTTTAATCTCTTCTGAAGTTGAATTTGTCATAAGTGATAGCGACAGCGAACCAAATGGTAAAAAAAATAATTAACGAATATAACAAAATCAATTAAAAATCAATCAATGAGCACGTATAGATAAAATAGATATGAATATATCAAGGTTTCTACCTGGAAGAATTGTTTGCTAATTGATGGCTTTAGTTTCGAATATCTGGTAAAGAAGGGAAATATCTGTAAATTAAAAAAATAAATATGAACGAAGTATATTCAGCTCAAATTTTCAAGCTCAGGAGCGAAATCAATATCAGCCCATGCCATATCATAAAAGTGCAGAAACTGCGTACGAAACCAGGAAAAAACCTAAACTGGCAGTTTATTTTGCCTATGGTTTAATAGGATTGAGTGTGTTTGCCACCTGTTCATTTTTTATCGGCATTGCAGGTATTGGAAAAGGACTGGACAAACGCAGCATAGAGCAATTTTTAAATATTAGTTTTTCTGCTGCAGTAATTGTGCTGGTCATCGCAGCAATAATAGGCTTTACAACAGCTTACTCATTATTGAAAGGCTTACGTTGGGGATGGATTCTAAGCCAGTTTCTCTTTACTTTCCTTATATTTTTCTCTTTAGGCAGTTTGTTAAATATTCCAAACTTAGTGCTGCAAGATCACCCTTCCATTCTGATACTTATATTGTCTATCCTGTTTTTGCTATTTAAAATGACATTTGCAGGTATTGGTATTTATTATTTCCATCAGGAAGATAAGCGGAATTACTACCATATCGACAAAGAAGACAGCATACGCATTTACTATTTATGCATGATGCTGTGCTTCATAATCGTTGGGGTGGGTTTCTGGCTTTGACCTTATTGATCAACGATATTGACGGTAATCTATTTTCGACAGGGTATTGAATACACTGTCAGGTAGCTGATTGAAAACCATGATATCAGAAAGTTTTCGTTCCCCACGATCGCCTGAGAGCAAAATATCTCCATAACTTTCATAATTACGCCACGGAAGTGTAAAGTTGGGTTCTGCTGCATTGGCATCTGCATAATACGACCATTGTTTGATTAGAAAATCACTTTTATCGATATAAACATCGTACTTATTTTGAGGTGTAACACCTACTGCATCAAAGGTTAAACTGAGTATTTCAGCATCTATACCTTCTTCTGTAGTTCCTGCCCCCAAATATTTTAAAGTAACACCACTGTCCTTGAGCTTAAAAGGCATTACCAGCCAGTAACTGTCGTTGATCCATACATTTTTTGCACTTTCCAGTTGTTGCTGCAGCGAGTCAGCATCAGTAATTTCTTTTCCCTGATAATATGCTTTACCAGACATATCATTCAGATCAATGATCGTTCGGAATTCATCATCTACAGCAGATACTCTTGCCTGATTATTTTTTTTATCCCACACCAAATCTCTGGCACCAAAGAAATTCCAGGCAATGATATTGGTTTCATCGTAGTTTTTCCTGCCACCCATAGCGGCCATAACACTATCTGCCAAGGCAATAGCCTCAGGGTCAGAGCTTGCCTCATTGAAGCCCTCCGCTGCCGGGTTTTCATCTTTACCACCATCGCAACCCATAAAGAGGCCACATACCATAAAGGAAATTATTAAGCAGAAGCGCATATATTTATTTTTTAAATTATATTGGAAATAATTAAGCTGATGAACAATTCAGAGCTCAGTAAATATACATTTAATCTTTAAGACTATGCAGGGTTTTTTCGAACACCAATACCTCTCGTATAAAAAGTCACATTTGGCAAATCTTGTAAAGCTAGCTGCTGCCGACGGCACCATAGATGATGTTGAAATTGACTTCTTACATAAAATTGGTAAGAAGTACGGCTTGAAGTCAATTCATGTGGAGATGATGCTGGTGAATACCGAACAAATCGAACTGTATATACCGGATGATTTTGATACCCGAATAGACCTTCTTTTTGATTTAGTGGGAATGATGCTTGCAGATGGTGTGATAGATGAGAAAGAGGCAGATTTTTGTGAACAACTGGCAGCAAAATATGGCTATAAAGCAGCAATCATACAGGAGTTAGTGGGCCAGCATGCTTTTCGCGCACTTATTCCTGAACGTTACGATAATTTCAAAAAAGAAAAAGCCTCGTCCTATCTTTTATAAAATTCACTTACATCAGTAATCCTTATCTTCTTTTTCTTTAACGAATAATCAGGCATATACTAGAAAAGTACAAGTTCAGTCAATTTATAGCCTGCCAGGCCATAAAAATAGGGCAATAAGTTTCGATGATTCAATATTATTGCCTTCCTATAATGACATTAATTAAAGTTTATCGCTTCTAAAATCAGATAATTTCAGTAAAGCGTGCATATTGCTATAATAATTACGCATGCTTTACTGTTTGATTTTGAGCACTTAAGAATATAACTCTTCAAAATGCGTTTATTTGTACACATTAAGAATGGTTATGAAAAAATCCATCAATCTTCAGAAGCAGAATAGAGAAGAGAAACGGCTCGCTAAACTTCAGGAATACCAAATTCTAGATACTCCTCAGGAAGCAGAGTATGATGAAGTCGTCCAACTTGCTGCATACATGTCAGGTGCTGATGCAGCTGCGATCTCTCTGATTGACGAAAACAGACAATGGTTTAAAGCATGTGTGGGCACTGGTGTTAAAGAAATCTCCAGAGCATCTTCCCTTTGCCAATATGTAGTTGAGAGCGGAGAGCCATTGATTATTGACGACCTGCATAAATACAAAGAGTATGATCAACACCCGGCGCTCCAAATTTCACCTGATCTCAGATTTTATGCGGGCTTTCCACTGACTACTCCGGATGGTTACCATTTAGGTACTTTATGTGTTTTTCACAATGAACCCATTACACTGACGATTGTGCAGATCAACGGACTGGCAACACTTGCTCGGCAGATAAGGGATAAGTTTGAGCTAAAAATCACGGTATCACGGTTGTCAAATGCCAATGAGGAACTTGAAAAGAAAAATAACGCTTTAGCAGCTGAAAAGAAAAAAGCACTAGAGTTTGCCAATAAAAAAGGAAAGTTGCTGGCGCAATTAAGTCATGAATTGCGAACACCTTTACATGGCATTATGGGTATGGCCACTTTGATGGAGGAAACTGCCATAGACAATACTGCTGAGGAATACCTCAAAAACATTGTAGCAAGTGGTAAATTTATGCTCGACATTGTGAATGATGTGCTAGACGTTTCTAAACTAGATGCTCGAAAAGTCCACTTGCTATTAGAGCCATTTAACCTACGCGACAGCATTAATGAAGTTTTCAAATCACAATCATTTAAAGCAAACAATAAGAAGATCGATTTACAGCTCAATATAAGTGAAAACCTCAATGAAATGTATGTTGGCGATAGTCTCAAATTGAAACAAATACTCAGTAATTTATTGAGCAATGCCCTGAAGTTTACGGAAGAAGGCTTTGTAAAAATCAATATATATGGCCACAAACAAATGATTAGGTTTGAAGTGGCTGATTCCGGCATTGGAATACCTGAACATATGCATAAGACGATTTTTGAGCAATATACACAAGGTGACAAAACTACCAATAGCCAATACGGTGGCACTGGTTTAGGTACGCATATAGTGAGAGAACTTACAAAGCTGATGAAAGGGAATATAGGCCTTGAAAGTCCCGCAAACCCTGAAAATATTGGAGGAAAGGGCCTCAGGATTTGGGCAGATATACCTTTGAAAACATATGAAGAAAATAAGGCAGTTACTGTCGAAAACAAAGGAATATTGCCGTCGCCACATGACAAATCCCTTCCTCATATTTTATTGGCAGAAGACGATGAGATTAATCAGTTAATCATCATTAAGATGCTGGAGAACCTTTGTACGCTGGATATTGCAAATGATGGTTCTGAGGCTTTGAGCAAAATTGAGAACAATACTTACGATTTGATTTTAATGGACACCAATATGCCAATCATGAGTGGTCCGGAAGTCGCACTGATTGCAAGAAATAAGTTAAAATTATCATTACCTATTATCTCGCTCAGTGCCAATATTGGTAAAGAAATGGAAGAGGAATGCATCAACTCCGGAATGCAACGGATAATTTCTAAACCTTTTGGCCGTGAAAACTTGCTTAACGTATTGTCGGAGTATATTGAGATTGCTCCTTAAAAGTCTTGCATACTCCCAAGTAGCTCGAGTTCGTAGGACAGGTTTTGCAATTGCCGACCCCTATAAGTGTCATTGACACTGCCATCCTCCTTTATTTCTAATATAAAGCTTGTTGATTCAGGCCTTCGCATATTTACTTTGAGCGTAAAAGATTTCTGCTGCCGGGCATACTTAATTTTTTCAACAGTAACGTCTGCATGTTCATATTCAGTAGATAGATAATCTTTCGCCCTCTGATTGGCCTTCATTTTTTCTATAGGGTTCCCCATGAAGCTAAAATAGAGGAAGGAGATAGTTGTGATAAGGATCAAAGCTGTAAAAACTCCTAGAAATTGGCGCATTTGGAAAGAATTTAATACTGACTAAATGTGATGTTAAGACACCGATCAACCGCAATAGGTTGTAATGCAAACAGGCTGTTTCACAGGCATTTTTAACTCACTCTGGACCAGTTGATGGTATTCTTTTTCAAACTTGCAATGTGCTGTTTTATTACCTGATTTTCACGATTTTCCAATTCAGGATCATTTTCGATGATACTTTTTGCTGAATCGCGCGCTGCTTCCAGAATCTTTCCATCAGTTACCAGGTCTGCTATCATAAGGTCGAGCACACCACTTTGTTGTGTGCCCATCATGTCCCCCGGGCCACGCAGCTTCAGGTCAGTATCTGCAATCTCAAACCCATTGTTGGTCCTGACCATAGTTTGAATACGCTCTTTACTTTCTTTACTGATTTTGTAATTGGTGATTAATATACAATAAGACTGCTCTGCTCCACGACCAACCCTGCCTCGGAGCTGATGTAATTGTGCCAGGCCAAAGCGCTCGGCATTTTCGATAATCATCACTGAAGCATTAGGGACATTGACACCTACTTCAATCACTGTCGTTGCCACCATAATCTTTGTTTCGCCTTTGACAAATCGCTGCATTTCAAAATCTTTGTCAGCAGGTTTCATTTTGCCATGGACGATACTGAGGGGGTACTCCGGGAATGCCCTGCTAATGCTATCATAGCCCTCCATCAAATTGTTAAAGTCCATTTTTTCGGATTCTTCAATAAGAGGGTAAACGATATAAATTTGTCTGCCCAGCTTTATCTGCTCTCTCATAAAGCCGAAAACCCGTAGCCTGTTGGCTTCGTAGCGATGAACGGTCTTTATAGGCTTTCTCCCGGAGGGAAGCTCATCGATGACGCTAACCTCTAGATCGCCATATAAGGTCATGGCAAGCGTTCTGGGAATAGGTGTTGCAGTCATTACCAGTACATGCGGAATGAATTTTTCATTCTTCTTCCAAAGTTTGGCACGTTGAGCAACTCCAAAACGATGCTGCTCATCAATAATGGCCAAACCAAGGTTCTTGAACTGAACAACATCCTCGAGCAAAGCGTGAGTGCCTACCAGAATCTGTAAATCGCCACTTAGCAATTTTTCGTGAATTTCCCGCCGTGCTTTGGTTTTACTGGAGCCCGTTAAGATTGCCATTTTCAAGCCCAAAGCTTCAGTGAAGTCCTTCAAACCGATATAATGCTGATTGGCCAGGATTTCGGTAGGCGCCATAATCGCAGCCTGGCCACGACTACTTACTACAATGAGCATGCAGATAAAAGCTACCATAGTTTTACCACTGCCCACATCGCCTTGAAGAAGCCTGTTCATTTGCTTACCGGACTTCAGGTCTGTGAAGGCCTCCTTAATTACTCTCTTCTGTGCATTGGTGAGGGTAAATGGTATATGGTTATGATAAAAATTATTGAGAAGGGTAGTATCGCTGAAAATTTGTCCCCTCAGTTTATCCAGCCTTGCCAGTTTAAGCTTAATAAGCCTAAGTTGAATATAAAATAGTTCTTCAAATTTTAGTCGGTTGCTCGCTTGCTTTAATGTTATCTGATTGCTCGGAAAATGAATATTCCTGAAAGCCAAGGCCCGGGGCATCAGCTTAAACTGTTCTATAATTGCTTGAGGAAGGTTTTCTTGCAAATGGTTAAATGCCAACTGTAACAGATTGTATTGCAGTTGGCCGATGCCTTTGCTATCTAAAAATTTTGACTTTAAAGCATCTGAACTATTGTAAACAGGTTGCAAATATAATTTTGGAGACTTTTGAGGGTCTGCCAGCTCAAACTCGGGGTGTGTAAGGCTTAGCTGTGTGCCAAATACGCTCGGTTTGCCATGGACCAGATAGGTGCCGGCAGGGTTCAATTTCTTGCTTACCCAATTAATACCTCTGAACCAAATGAGCTCAATTGTTCCAGTGCCGTCTGTAAGCTGAATGACCAGCCGTTTCTTTTCCCCTGCACCAACCGTAGCCATTGAACGAATGGTTCCTTGCACCTGAATATAGGGTAGCTGAGGATTTAATTCACGAATCTGGTATATTTTGGTGCGATCTTCATATCTGAATGGAAAAAACTGTATCAGATCGCCAAAAGTATGAAGGTCCAGGTACTTTGCTAGCAGGGCAGCTTTGGCAGTGCCTACACCTTTCAAAAACTCTAATCTGGTTTCAAAAAAAGCTGCCATAAGGCCCTATTGATTTTCAGTCCATTCAAGTGTGTTGATGAGATGGACCATATCGGTCTTAATATATTCTATCACAGGTGCCAGAGAGTCGTTTTGCGTTGCAGTTTCAAAATACAGGGCGCCTCTTAAAAAATGCTCACTGGAGTCAGTAGTATAGAACTGAAATTGCGTAGGCACTTCCCCCGAAAGCTCAGCTACGATTGCTATTTTACCGGAAGGACTTTTAATAAGCGTTTCATCAATAGCATAAGCCTTCACTTGATGTTTACTGGTAAGATTATAAGCATCCAGCATATATTCTTCCAGTTTCTGCTTATCCTGATTGACAGGTTTGTAAGTAAGCTGCACACTGGCTTTAAGGTCTGGATAATGAAGGGTAATCCAGGAAGGGTCAGCAAAGCGTGACCTGCTTTTTTCAATATTCGCGTTTTTAGAATACTGAAACTGGTAAGGAAAACTATCAGGCAATAAGCGGTATTGATGATCCGGCAGGTCAATTTTGTTGAAGCCTTTGGGTTTTGGCACAGCATTCTGTTCACAGGAAAAAAACACCAACGAAAAGAAAATAAGTATGAAAATAGATTTATGAAGCATGAATAATTAACGATGTATATTGGCGTCTTTTGCTATCTCTTTAATTAGCACTCTGACTCTTTTAATACGCTTCGAATCTACCGAAACTACAGTAAAAACAAAACGATCGAAACTAACTTTCTCTCCAACACGAGGCATTTTTGCATAAATCTCCAGCAATAACCCTCCAAGAGACTCACTTTCCCCTTTTACAACCTCAAAGACATTGGGATCTACGTTGATAATTTTGCAAAAGTCATTAAGCGATGTCTTGCCCTCAAAAACGTAGGTGTTCTCATCAAGTTTGTTATAGGCAATATCATCATCATCAAATTCATCA
>JBGSXH010000364.1:0-2872 GCA_041751515.1 Cyclobacteriaceae bacterium
GGGGCTGCTAAAACCATAGCCAGAATTAAAAACATGGAGTATCTTGTCGACAAACAGATACTGGATCTAAAAGATGTGGGCATTGACGAACTCATTTCCCCTGAATCGCTGGCAGCCAAAGAAATTGAACGACTTATTAAACAGTCTGCGGTGACAGACTCCTTTGATTGTGGCGGAAAGCTTTCCCTTATAGGCATTCATATTACTGAAAATGCACCCATTGTCAATAAGAATCTGATTCAAACGGCACACCTCAACCCAGATCATGATTTTATAACAGTAGCCATACACCGTAATGGGAAAACCATTATACCACATGGCAAAACGGAATTCCACCATAACGATCATGCCTATTTTATTGCCCACAAACAGGGCACCGAAAGAGTATTGAATTTCACAGGGAAAAAACCTATAGAAATTCATAATATCATGATTCTCGGAGGTAGCCGCACCGGTTACCATGCCGCAAGAAGACTCTGTGGAAAATACAATGTAAAATTAATTGAACAGGATCGGGATCGCTGTTTTGAATTGGCAGATCAATTGCCCAACGTATTGGTAATTAACGGAGATGGTACAAATGTAGAACTACTGGAAGAAGAGGGCATCGAGGAAGTCGATGCTTTTATCGCAGTTTCCGGGAACTCGGAAACTAACATTCTATCCTCTCTTATGGCCAAAAATCGTGGTGTAAAGAAAACCATCGCCATGGTTGAGAATATAGAGTACATCAACCTATCTCAGAATATTGGCCTCGACACCATGATCAACAAGAAGTTGATTGCTGCAAACTTTATATTCAGGTATATAAGAAAAGGAGATGTCATCTCTCTTGCAGCAGTTCATGGGGTAAATGCAGAAATTCTCGAATTTAAGGTGCCTTTGGGTTGCAAGATCACGAAAACTCCTATCAAGAAATTAAACTTTCCAAAAACTGCCATTATTGGTGGCGTCATCAGAGATGAGGATAGCTTTATCCCTATGGGTGATTTTCAAATAGAACCTGGCGACCGCGTTGTTGTCTTTAGCCTGACTGAGCACGTCTACCATGTAGAGCGTTACTTCCGATGAGATTTAACTTTAATATTATCCTGTCTTTTTTAGGATTGCTATTAATGGTAAACGGAGGCTTTATGTTATTGACGCTTCCCTTCTCCTTTTACTTTAATGATGGCGCCTGGCAATCACTGCTGACAGCGGGTGCAATAACTATTGTTACCGGAGGTGCACTTCGATTCTTCACCAGAGACGAACATAATAATGATATCAAAAAGCGCGAAGGATATCTTATTGTCACAATTGGTTGGCTTGGAATGGCATTTTTTGGCACATTGCCTTATATTATATCTGGTTCTATCGACGGCTTTGCCGACGCTTTCTTTGAAAGCATGAGTGGCTTTACGACTACAGGCGCTACTATATTAGTGGATATTGAAGTAGTTCCGCGAGGCGTACTTTTCTGGCGAAGTCTTACGCACTGGATTGGGGGTATGGGCATAATTGTACTGACAATTGCCATATTGCCACTGTTAGGCATTGGAGGCATGCAGCTATTTGTCGCGGAAGCATCAGGACCTACTCCCGACAAGCTTCATCCACGCATAAAAGAAACTGCCAAAAGACTTTGGATGGTATATTTTGTCCTGACCGCTGCACAAACCATCTGCTTGCAACTGGCGGGAATGTCGTTTTTCGATGCGATCAATCATGCCATGTCTACTATGGCTACTGGAGGTTTTTCGACCAAAAATGCCAGTATCGCTTATTATGATAGCCCTTTAATAGAATATATACTGGTAGCTTTTATGTTTCTAGCAGGTATGAATTTCTCATTAAGTTACTTTGGACTGAAAGGACAGTTTGCAAAAATCAAAGCCAATGAGGAATTCAGAATTTATTTTTACACCTGCCTAGTCGTTACATTTATAGCAGTACTTGGCATATACTTTTACGCTGAAGACAGAATGCTTGAGCTAGCTTTCCGGCAGGGTCTGTTTCAGGTGGTTTCCATTATTACCACAACCGGCTTTATCACCTCAGATTACACCAGCTGGGCACCTTTTACGACGGTACTATTCTTCATATTATTCTTTACAGGAGCATCGGCTGGTTCAACTTCTGGAGGGATAAAAATGGTAAGGCATGTCATATTACTCAAAAATTCTATCTTAGAATTAAAAAGACAAATACATCCGTCAGCGGTCATTCCGGTGAGGTTTAATAATAAAGCTGTATCGCAGACCATTAGCTACAATATATTTGCTTTCATTTTAATTTACTTTATTATTTTCTTTTTTGGCTCTCTCTGTCTTTCTGCGATGGGCCTTGATTTCGCTACAGCTATGGGTGCTACCACTGCTACACTTGGGGGTATTGGACCAGGTATTGGCACCGTAGGCCCTGTGGATAATTTTGCCCACATTCCCGTTTTAGGCAAATGGTTTTTATCCTTCTTTATGTTGATTGGCAGGCTTGAACTTTTTACCGTTCTCATACTATTTACCCCCTATTTCTGGAGCAGAAACTAATGATAGTGAAACGCGTAGCGCTTAAAGTTGAATGTAAGATTTGCCTAGATATAACACCTTTCCTGTCAACTACTTAAAGTTAAGTTAAAAACACCTCTTCATTATTCCAGTATTACGAGAAATATACACAACCGATTGCGGGACAATTACGCAGAATATTGTATTACAAAAGCCTTAGCAGTCAAAATAATCTAACTTGCAGTGATCAACACTTCCGCAAATTGTTTTGATTTAACATTTGAGTAGCAACAATTTCTTGGCAGGAATGATTAAGGTGACTTTAATTTACTTCAAACTTCTCATTAGTTACTCAATATTAAAAGCAACAGTTAACTTAAGACAAA
>JBGSXH010000365.1:0-6658 GCA_041751515.1 Cyclobacteriaceae bacterium
AACGGAAGATCAGGCTCAAAATACCTGCATATTCTCCACAGAATTTTCCCTGCGCTTGATGGGCGATGTACAGCAGTACTTTATTGACCAGCAGATCAGAAATTTCTATTCGGTATCTATATCGGGTTATCATATCAGTGAGGCCGGCGCCAACCCTATCACCCAGTTGGCGTTAACGCTTTCCAACGGATTTACCTATGTCGAATACTATGCCTCTCGCGGCATGGATATCAACAAATTTGCACCCAACCTGAGCTTTTTCTTCTCCAATGGTATTGATCCGGAATACGCGGTGATTGGTCGTGTTGCCCGTCGCATCTGGGCAAAAGCAATGAAGTTGAAATATGGCGCTGATGCTCGTAGCCAGATGCTGAAATATCATATACAAACCTCCGGTCGTTCATTGCACGCGCAGGAGATTGATTTCAATGATATCAGAACGACCCTGCAGGCGTTGTATGCTATTTATGATAACTGTAATTCGCTGCATACCAATGCTTACGATGAGGCGATCACTACCCCAACGGAAAGCAGTGTGCGCAGGGCCATGGCCATTCAGTTAATCATCAACAAAGAACTTGGACTGGCCAAAAACGAAAATCCAACCCAGGGTGCCTTTATCATCGAAGAACTGACTGATTTGGTAGAAGAAGCGGTATATGCTGAATTTGACAGCATTACAGAGCGTGGTGGCGTTTTAGGTGCCATGGAAACCATGTACCAGCGAGGTAAAATTCAGGAGGAAAGCCTCTATTACGAGACCTTGAAACATACGGGAGAATATCCAATCGTAGGTGTAAATACATTCCTTTCTTCCAAAGGTTCGCCCACTGTGATTCCGGGAGAAGTAATTAGAGCCACGGAAAGCGAAAAAGAATACCAGATAAATATGCTGCAGGCATTGCATAAAGGCAATGTTGAAACGGCGATCCCATTACTGGAAAATCTGCAAAATAGTGCCATTCAGAACGAAAATATGTTTGCAACCTTAATGGAAGCCACAAAATATTGCTCATTAGGACAAATTACTAAGGCTTTGTTTGAAGTCGGCGGACAGTACAGAAGAAATATGTAAATTTGAATTATGAAGACTATCACTAAATATATACGCGATAACGAATTTGAAGCGAGCAATGAAAGCGGTAATGTTGTGCAAATGGACATGCATGAGAGGAGCCTGAAAAAACATCAGTCTCCTATGGAGCTGTTGCTATCTGCCATAGCAGGTTGTGCAGCGGTGGATATTGTTGAAATGCTTAAGAAGAAGCGTAAAACCGTTAACAGCTTCAGTATAATTTCTGAAGGTGACCGCCGGACAGACTACCCCAAATCATTCACTGATATTCGCCTGAAATTTATCCTTCATTCTCCTGACACCAATATGGAAGAATATGATAAAGTGCTAAAACTGGCGGTAGATAAATACTGCTCTGTCTCGGCCACTTTAAAAGGATCCGCGAACCTGACTTATTCAGGTGAAATTGTTAAAGAATAATTCAATACTGATTAAACTTTACCAAGCCACTGTCTTACAGCAGTGGCTTTTTTACTTATTTGAACCCCTATCCCTATGCGTGTAATCGGAGAAAAAGCAGACAGCAGATGTAAAATCACCTTTTTTGAGTGGAACAATAAATACCTGATTAAGCTTGAATTGGGCTTGCTGGAGCAAACCTATAAAGTACCAGTCATGGACCTAACCGGTGACAATGACCTGCATGCAATGCTGGATGATGATTTCATGAACGAAGCCATGGAGAGATTCAAGCAAATGCAGCAAAGTATGGGCAAAAGTTTTATGCGCAATAATTTGTAGCTCACATATAAAAGCAACTCCCAGTCGCTATGCAACACGCCAAATTTCAAATCCCGTTCTGCTATGCATAACTGCACTCAACGCTAAGTAAGAGCAGTAACCAGTATGTAGGCTAAACCGAGGTTTCTAAAATAGCGCCATAGGAAAGAAATCTAAGCCACAAAAATTGACAGCATGTAGGAATTATCATTATGGCAAACCTGCTCTTCAAGCTATCACTGCATGTTCCTCTCCCAATCTGCAGATTCTCTTCATTGTGTGAATATTACCTTCCGGTAGCCCAGGGTTTACAACCCAGGCCTATGGAGTTTTTCCAGCTCAATAAATACTCTTGTCAGGCCAGATTTCATAGCTTAACTCTATTCACAACTCCGTAGGAGCAACCTTTCAGTAGCAAAACATAGATTTTTTTGCAAAATAGCTCCTTAGGAGGGAACTGTAAATCCCGTACCTACCAAACCTCCCGGCTATGATCGCCAATCATGTGTATTTTGCTTTAGCTATGAGGTTTTCACAGTTTCATCAAGTTCAGATTGCTCCTCTTTTTCCTGCTTTTCAATCATCTTTTCTCGCTTTTTCTTCTCTTTTTCCCTTTCATCTGAGAGCTTAGGTACTCTGACTGCATATTCTGCCGGCTCAATGGTAGTCCCGTAACGCTGACTGTAAACCTGGGTAAATTCAGCACCTAAAAACAAGATAAGACTGGAATAGGAGACCCAGGTCAGAATTAAAATAACACTTCCAGCAGCACCATACGCCGAACCGGGATTGCTTTGCCCGAGATAAAAGCCAATTAAAGTTTTACCTAAAATGAACAATAAAGCAGTGACGGCAGCACCAATCCACACGTCCTTCCACCTGATTTTCACATCTGGTAAAACCTTATAGATAAGGCCAAACAACAGCGTAATCATACCGAAAGAAATGACGATATCCAGTAACCGAAACAGATAAACAGAATATTCACTGATATGACTGGAAATATAGCCACTTAGTGCACTGAGCATACTACTTAAAACCAATGATACTAAAAGCAAGAAGCCTATAGCGAGAATCATTCCGAAGGAAAACACCCTGTCAATGATGAGCTTCAGCCAGGCCTTTTTCGGTTGGGCAGCCACACCCCAAATATGATTGAGGGAAACCTTTAAATGAAAAAAAACACCTGTAGCGGCAAAGATAAGTGTGGCGATCCCTATAACAGTAGAAATTGTAAATGAATCATCCATACTGGCCTGCCGCACCATACCCTCTATCTGCAAGGCGGCTTCAGCACCTACCAGTTCGCTGATTTCTTCATATAACTGACCTGTGACCGCCTCTTCCTGATAAAAATAGCCGGAAAAGGAGATTACAATCATCATTAGTCCCGGCATACTGAATATGGCATAATAGGCCACTACGGCACTTAATCGCCATGGATCGTCATTGTCCCAGCGTGTGAATGTTTCTTTGGTAAAGTCCCAAACTTCAGCAAAAAATCTTTTAGTTTTTCTTCTCATACAATGCTATAACCCACATTTAAGTATTGATATATTACCAACCGCAAATTATGAACTATTTGTTCACGAAAATGTCTAAACAAAAACGGCTTATTCTCAATAAGCGAAAAATGCATTGAAAATAAGCCGTCTATGGGCTGCTTAGTACTTAGGCGCCAACCACTTCTCCCCCGTTAACATGAATCACCTGTCCGGTGATGTAGCTTCCATCGCGGCTGGCCAGCAAGACATAAGCTGGTGCCACCTCCGAGGGATGCCCGGCACGGCCTAATGGCGTATCCTGTCCGAACTCTGAAACATCATCGAACGTAGAAGGAATCAGCGGCGTCCAAATCGGTCCCGGTGCGACACCATTGACGCGGATTCCCTTTTCAGCTACATTTTTGGCTAATGAACGGGTGAAACTCGTGATCGCACCTTTGGTCGATGCATAATCCAGCAGATGACTGCTGCCCCGGTAAGAAGTAACGCTGGTAGAATTGATGATGGCATCACCTTCCTTCAGATGTTTCATAGCAAATTTGCTCAAATAAAACATCGAAAAAATATTGGTCTGAAAGGTCTTTTCCATGGTGTCCAGATCCATTTCTTCCAGGCCATCTTTCGGGTGCTGCTCTGCTGCATTGTTGACCAGTATATTCAGTCCGCCTAATTTTGAAACTGTTTCCTCAATTAACGTCTCACAAAAACTGCTACTACGAATGTCTCCCGGCATCAAAACACATCGTCTTCCCTCCTTTTCGACCAAGGATTTAGTTTTTTCGGCATCTTCGTCCTCCTCTAAATAGCTGATAGCAATATCTGCACCTTCGCGGGCAAAATGCACTGCGACTGCCCGGCCAATCCCTGAATCACCACCAGTAATTAAAGCGATCTTCCCTTTGAGTTTGTCGCTGCCTTTGTAGGCATCATCGGTTATTCTTGGTTCCGGAGCCATCTGTTCCTCACTACCCGGCATTTCCTGCTGTTGTTGGGGCTGGCCATCTGCAAGTTTATCTGAATTGCTCATAGTATTCGAAGTTTAAAAAATGAAACATCAAATGGCAGAACTTCTCATCCTGCAGAATGTTTGATTCTTAGATCTATTTAATGCTGATTATCAGATTGTTAGTCTTGTCGGAATTGATATTTTACGCAGATTACGCAGACTTACGCAGATTTTTTTTACTGAATTATGACAAAATTGAGCTCAATGGTTTTGAAGGCAAATGCCGGGAAAATGAATGATCATATTCAGTCCATATCCTCTTCCGTAGTAATCGTCAATTCTTTTTGATGATTATTGATCACCCTGCTGCCGTCAGCCAATGCTATACTTGCTTGCATTACAAATGTAAGTATAATGGTCTGACCCACTTCAGCTTCTGTTAATTCATAAGAAAAATTATGCTCGTAAGGTACCGGAATTTCCCCATTTTCTTCAGGCTCAATCATTATCATATCCAGAAATGCCTCCTCTTCAAACTTCAAAATATAAAAAGAAGTAAAATTACTCTCACCGTCAATAATAACGTTGAGTTCCAAGACATCCCCGGGTTTACCTGTAAAGGCTTCGATATCGGGTTTGAAACTCATCTCTGGCATTCTTAGAGGAATACCAGTAGCCTCGTCACTGCGACAAGCCTGAAAAGCAGCTGCCGCGAGGATTACAATCAAAAAAGCATTAGTGAAGAGTTTCATATTATTTATTATTTGGATTGTTATTTAAAACTCAATCAGTGAGATGAAGTAGAGAACAAGGAAAAACTTCAGCTTCCTAAAGTTTAAAATGCCAGGTATGAATGATCAGGAGTTTACTTCTTATTCCTTCTTATTTACAGTTATCTTGAGCTCCTTAGGATGAATGCCTGTCATAACGCCACCATCAGGCAGATATAAGGCTGATTGCATTACAAAAAGAAGTTTAATGGCTTTATCGATATCTTCTTCTCTCAATACGTATGAAAAATCATAACTGTATGGCACGGGAATATGTGCTTTACCTGCATCCTCTATAGCATCGGAATTTAGCAATGTTTGACCGTCATATTTCTCGATTGTAAATGAGCTAAACCCCCTTTCTCCATCGATGTTTACAATCAAATTTAAACTATCACCAGGTTGTCCTGAAAACGTATCTATTTCAGGACTAAAGCTGATCGATGGCATTGTGGGTGATGGTGCAATGTCCTCTTCACGGCCACATGCTGAAATGACAAATGCTAAAGTTGTTAATAGCAGGTATTTTTGAATGGTCTTTTTCATATCAATTGAATTAGAATTCTATTCCATAAGAGAGGGTTGGCAGTATGGGAAATAATGTAAGCTTATTAAATCGCAAATCTGTATCACCTCGTTCAACATAAATAAAATAAGCATTTTGCCGGTTATAGGCATTGTAAACAGAGACACCAAATGTCCTTTTCCAGCCGTTTTTCCACGTCTTCCTATGGTTTAATGCAAGATCCAAACGGTGGTAATCTGGCATACGGAAATTGTTGATATCATCGACTAATAATGCTTCTTCAATATGATTTATATTTGAATGGTCAGTATAATAATTTTGATCTACAACAATATCGAACCGTGATTTATATACAGTCGTACCATAAAAGTCATGATTATTTGGAGCCTGATATTGCTGCACACCTAAAGTGATCGGCTGACCGGTCTGATATGTCCACAGCAGGGAAACACTGGTCTTTTTATTAAGCTTACCTACAGCACTTATGGTCATACTATGCGGCCGGTCAAAGTTCTGCGGAAAAAATCTGCCCTGATTAATTTCATCGAATTGCCTTAGCGACCTGGAAAAAGTGTAATTGGCTTCAAAACTCAGCTTGTCAAAGCTTTTATCTGCCGCCAGTTCAAAACCATAAGCCCTTCCAAACCCATTGGCAGCAATAGCATCATCCCAATTGCCGCGGATGGTGGCAAAACCACTGGTTCCATTAAAATTGATCAGATTTTGGAGTTCCTTATAATAGATGCCGGTCTGAAATGAAAGCCTGTGCTGAGGCATTTCCCGGTTATACATAAAAGATACCTGGTCGCTTAGTGTTGGTGCCAGCCTTTGCGTGGCTGGCACCCAAATATCGGGTGTCAATGCAGTGCCGGAAGAATTAAGTGAATGTACAGTCTGTGTCATTCTACTATAATCCAATTGATAGTTGGCGTTTTCAGAAGCATTATATTGTATGCGCATACGGGGCTCAATCAAATTGAAAGCAACGCCGCCTTCCATCATATACCTACCCATCCTTAGGCCGGGGTGAAAACTCCATTGCTGATTGGGCAAAATAAAATCCCCCTGCCCATAAATATAAGCTTCTAGCGCATTGAGTTGAACATAATTTTGCGA
>JBGSXH010000366.1:0-2055 GCA_041751515.1 Cyclobacteriaceae bacterium
CTGGCTTATAGGAGACGCTAAATTAGTAATCACAGGTAATTCCTGCGTAGTACGAGAAGATAAATCCATAGAATCAATCAATTATTGACTATTGTTCTTTCTTATAACGGCCATCGTTATTCTGCTAACACATACCAGGGACTTTTGCTCATCATAGATTTTTATTTCCCAAATCTGCGTGCTTTTCCCAATGTGTAGCGGTTGCGTAATGCCGGTAATTACGCCATGTTTAACACTTTTTATGTGATTTGCATTCACTTCAAGACCTACACAATAGGAATTTTTATCGTCAAGCATGTAATTGGCTGCAATGCTGCCTAATGTCTCTGCCAACACTACACTGGCGCCGCCATGCAGCAAACCCATAGGCTGCACCGTCCGATGATCCACCGGCATGGTGGCCTCGATGGTATTCTCGCTTACATTTGTAAAAGTAATGTCGAGATGGCCAAGCATGTTATTGTCTCTTCGTGCATTCAGGTCAGCAAGGGTAACTTTGTCTTTTAACATATCCTTATTTTTAACGCTAAAGTTATAAGATTTTACGCTTATAACTGGCTATAAGTAATCTTACGCTTTTGAAATTATCCTAAAAGGTTTTAACTTAAAAAGAAAATCACGGTGAAATTATAGACCAATATAGCCACTTTCTGATTACTTCTCTTCTAGCAGTCAAATCCACTGTACAGGTCTTTCTCGTGTTTTAGGCGGATATGTGAGCATGATAAATTACAAGACTTTTGAGCGACAATAATTTAGCAGCAAAGACTTATGGGAATTGGTAAACCGTTTCATGCCCAATTATTCACCTGTTTAACTTGTTTCATCTTGTTATTTTTGCACACTGTGGGCAATGCCCAGCAAGAAGAAATTGATAGCCTGAGACAGCAACTTCAAAATTCACCAAACGACACCCTGAGAGTCACTAATTTAAATCGCTTGGGTTTTTTATACCATACCTCCAAACCCGATTCAACATTAATTCTTGCACAAGAAGCCCTGCTTTGGTCAAAAAATAACAATTATGTCCGTGGTGAGGCGAGAGCAATGAGCGTTATGAGCAATGCATTTTATAGCACCGGAAACTATGCTAAAGCATTGGAAACGCTCATCGCTGTTTTGAAAAAATATGAAGCTATTAATGACCAATTGGGCATTAGCAATACTACTGGCAACTTGGGCAATATATACGGAATGCTGGGAAATCACGATGAGGCCTTGAAATATAATTTTAAAACCCTCAGAATTAAAAAAAAATTAGGTGATACACGAGGTGCTGCCATGGCTTTCGCAAACATTGGTAAGATACATTTACATCAGTTGCAACTGGATTCGGCTAGGTATTATATTTTACAATCCTACGACATTGCACTGAGAGAACGTGATGCATACAGAAAAAGAGTGACGTCAAACCACCTTGGCGATATTTATTATCAGATGAATGAGCGGCAAATGGCCATGGAGTATTATAAGAATGCATTTGACAAAAACAATCCTGATATCTCCACCTTGTCGGCTGCCTTAGGTTTATCTGAAATTTATAGAAATAAAAACCAACAAGACTCTATGCTGTATTATGCCAATTATGCATATGTAAAAGCTAAAAAGGCTGGCATTACCGATTTGGTATATAGTTCAAGTGCCTTTTTAGCAGACTATTATAAAAAAAGCCAGAAGTTTGATAGTGCTTATTCATATATAGAAATTAGCTTGGCCGCCAGAGACACTTTATATGATCAGGAAAGAAGGAATAAGATACAAGCGCTTTCACTGGAAGAAATGGCGAGGCAACAAGAAAAAGACCAAATTCAGCAAGCTCTACTGCAAAAACAAAAAATTAATTTGCAATACATCGCTATTTCCGGGAGTATTTTTATTTTCATTATGTTGTTTTTATTGTTAAGCCGAAGCATTGTTGTAAATGGAAAATGGCTTCGTTACTTAGGAATTTTTATTTTATTACTCGTCTTTGAGTTTATCAACCTGTATCTCTCAACGCGCATTGGCGAGGCAGTTAATTTTTCCGCAATCTATACCCTCATTATAATGGTTTTA
>JBGSXH010000367.1:0-6602 GCA_041751515.1 Cyclobacteriaceae bacterium
ACTGCAATATTTTTCATTAGATAATGGTTAATTTTTAGATGTTACAAAGATAAAAATATTTCTCGGAGAGGGAAGTGTATTACAGGGGATATGATAAAAGTGCAAAAAGAGCAAAAATGTATTGAATATAATTATAAATATAAAAGGTGCCTATTATTACGGGTATGTTACGGGTTGCATATTGTATTATATTTATATGAAGACCATGTAGTTTCGATATATTTTATGTTATACTCTTATATATAGTATATTGAAGAAAGGTAACCTCCGTTGCATAGAAATTTTAATGACGCACGAGCGATAGTGATAATTAAATATTATAATGGGGAATGATCTAGTATATTTGCAGCGAACTTAAGGACATAAACATTGCAACCATGGAAGAAAAAACAACCGCTATAGAAACAGGGATATACCAGGAATTACTTATTGCCCGAAAAACGGATTTTGGTTGGTTTCTTAGAAAGGAGCAAAGTGAGGTGCTTCTGCCTAATAAGTTCGTAACAGATGAGATGAAAGAAGGCGATATGCTTGAAGTTTTTGTCTACCGTGACTCTGAAGACCGAATAGTGGCTACTACGCAAAGGCCTAAGGCTATTATTGGTGAGTTCATGTCTACAAGAGTGGTAGATGAGGCGCCTTTTGGTGTTTTTGTAGATTGGGGGCTGGATAAGGATCTGCTAATTCCAAAAAATGAGCAACATAAGCCTCTTCGAAAAGGCGACCATTGTGTAGTAAGAGTGAGTAAGGATTATAGGGCAGACCAGGTCATTGGAACTACTAAGCTTGGTGCATTCATCAATAAGGAGACAGAGGAGCTTCGTTCGGGTGATGAGGTTTTACTGCGTGTTTATGAGTTTACTGACCTGGGTATCATGGCGCTGGTGGACGATCAGTACATGGGCATGTTGTACAGGAACGAAACTTTCCAGAAAATTGAAGTAGGGGATTTGGTACCCGGATATATTAAAAAGGTAAGGGAAGATGGCAAGCTCGACCTGGCAGAGCGCGCACAAGGTTATAGCGCCATTGAAGGCGTTAAAAAACAGCTACTAAAGAAGCTCAGCGAAAACGAAGGCTTTTTGCCCCTGCATGACAAAAGTGCACCCGAACTCATTCAAAAAACGCTTGAAATCAGTAAAAAGAATTTTAAAAAGGCCGTCGGTGCACTCTATAAAGAGGGGCTTGTGACATTATCTGACGAAGGCATCCGATTGAAGGCTTAACCGAAGGCTGGGTAGCGCCTAATCTGACAGTTTTAAAATTTCTGTAGGGTTCCTGCATAAGATTGCCCTACGATTTTTAATTGCAATAGGGGCTTTGATAAGATGAGGATATCTGATGAGGACCGTCAACCAACCTTCATCATCAAAATTATTACCTCTTATTTTGGACTGATATTCCGGATGCGCTCTATTAAGTAAATCTTTTGGCCGCAGCTGTAACATTTCCAGCAAATCTCTCCAATAGGTAGAACTACAGCGCAAATCCTGATAAGACGTTGCATTCACGTGCGATGATATCGAATGAGCATATGCTCTGGTTTGTTTGCTGGAGCTGGAGGTAGCATCGTAATATATTACGAGTTCATTTGGATGGAATTTCATTGGCTTGTAATTTAAATGAACGATTTATTTAGGGATAATCTTCAAACATTAGGTGCAATTATTTTAATTTAGTGAAATAGACTGTTAAAATCAATATTTGCAGAATAAAATTCTATAAATAGTCCTTCTTTTAGCTTATTGTAAGGTGATAGGTCCGCAGGCTATTTTAAGCATACTTCGATAAATGATCAAAGGAGCGGCTGAGGTTGCAGGTTGCTGCGCAAGGGATGAAACGGAAATCCCACAGGCCGGCGGTGATGACCAATTCCGCGGCGAAGTACAGTATGAAATGAAAATGCCGATTTAGCAACAGTGATACTTCGGCCGAGGAATTGCAGTGCCAGCCCGACCCGAAGGGATGCGCCCCAAATTTTACCACTTCTCAAAAATAATAGTATTCATTTGAGCTAAATAAAAAGGGTAAAGCCATTGTTGACTTTACCCTATATTTATTAAAGTATAGCATCAGCTTACTTTGATAAAATACTCGTACTCATTGGTTTAAGGTAAATCGTTTCATCTTCTAATGTATTTTCGTCATGAGTAGAAAATACAAGGTTTTCCAGTTTGCTTTCTGCCTTAAAGCTTTGGTCCTGACTGCTCAGGTTATGTACAACCAGGAGTGAATCTTGCTCATGAAAGCGCCAGTAGGTCATTAAAGTTTCATTGCCGGAAGGCATGTTGGCCAGTTGTCCGAACGTGAGAGGCTTAGAGCTGTTCCTGAAATGGATCAAGTTTTTATAATGATGGAAGATAGTGCTTTCATCTTCTTTTTGGGCACTTAATGGCTGTACATTTCCATAAGTGGAATATTCTGCTTCCATCCAACTGGTTTGGCCTTCTGCCTGGTTGGCTTCGTCCCACAAGAAAGGTTCGCGGATATTTTCATCGGGCTTCATCCCTCGCATACCGATTTCCTCCCCATAGTAAATGTAGGGTGCTCCCGGTAGTGTCAGCAGTAAGGACGCAGCAGCTTTGGCTTTGTTTTCGTCATTGCCAACTTCAGACATAATTCTGTTCTGGTCGTGGTTGGTGATGAAAGTGCCATCTACAAAGTTTTCGTTAACGTTGGTGTAATAGGTGTGGATTGCCTGAAGTGAATCTGCCAGTCCGTTATCGCGACCTTCCTGCACAGCTTCGGTGATGGCATAGCCCAAATCGAAGTTGAAAAGCGACTGCAAACCAGCCAGGTAAGGGGCGACAGTTGCCGCATCAGCCCACACTTCACCCACCAGGTGTACGTCGGGGTTAATGTCCTGCATGGCTTCACGAAATTCTACCCAAAACTGGTGATTATCTTCAGGGCGATCGTCTGGGAAGATATGGCGGGCAGCATCGAGCCTAAAGCCATCGACGCCAACCTCTTCCAGCCAGAACCTGCCAATTTCAAATATTTCTTCTTTTACCTTTGGGTTATCGAAGTTCAGGTCTGGCATGCCTCCCCAGAAATAACCGTAGTACAATTCCTCGTTACCTTCTGCTTCATGCCATTGCTCAATATTGTCAGAATCTAAAGCTGTTGCCTTTTTTTCAATATCGTCTTTGATGTCCTGCTCTTTGGCCCACACGTAGTAATCGCGGTAGGGGTTGTCGGGACCCTTCATGGACTCCTGAAACCAGGGATGCACTCTGGCAGTATGATTGATGACCAGGTCGATGACAACTTTGATGTCCCGGTCATGGGCCTCATTGATGAAATTTTTAAAATCATCCATAGTGCCATAATCGGGGTGGATGCCAATATAGTCCGTGACGTCATACTTATGGTAAGTGGGGGAAGGAGAAATCGGCATCAGCCAGATGGCGCCGATACCCAGATCTTGCAGATAGTCGAGCTTTTCAGTCATACCATTGATATCGCCGATGCCGTCCCCACTGCTATCGTAAAATGATTGTACAAAAATTTCATAGCTGACTGCCTGGGGCCATTCGCTAATGTTTTCATTGGAAGCACTGCCTTCGTTCCCTTGTTGCTGACAAGAAATGGATAATATTGACAGCGCGAGCAGTCCTACATAATTGCGTAGTTGTTGATACATTGTAATATTTGTTTGGTTGTAATTTATAATTGAAAAATAGCGACACCATGGGGTGGCATGGCTATGGTAACAGATTGATTGTCATGACTAAACTCTCCCTGGGTTTCGAACATTGCTTCTCCTGCTTTCCAAAGTAGTTGAGGGCTGCTGACAGTGGTAACACCTTTTGGAAGCATTACTGTAAGTTGTTTCTGTGCATCACTACTGAAGTTGCATATAATCAGTAGTTTATCTTCTTGTAGTTCACGTATGAATGTATAGTTACTTTCGCTGTAATGTGCTGCTTTCTCCTCTATATTATAAGCGTGTATATCTATTAAATCGCCTTTTGCTACCACAGAAGCACTGAGGGCGAGCTGATGCAAAGCGGTATAAAAGCGCCTCAAAGTCTGTTGATTTTCGTCGAGTTTTCCGCCATCAAAAGCGCCTTTGTTCATCCACTTCTGGTGCTCGGGAACGCCCCAGTAGTCGAAGATAGTGGTGCGGCCATCGTCTCCTGAAAAGCCGGACTCACCGAACCCTGGTTCGCCAACTTCCTGGCCGAAATACAACATGGCCGGACCAGTGTACAGCAAAGTACTGACCGCCATGGCAGGTATTCCTGTCCAATAGTTCCCTGCAAATTCCGGTGAGGCGATGCGTTGCTCATCATGATTTTCCAGAAACCGTAGCATTTTATGATTAATACCTTGCAGGTCTTTCCAGACTTTGGTAATGCCTGCGGTACTGGCTTTGCCTTGCATGGTTTGCTTTAGGGTATCATAGAGCTGCACTTTATCGTACAAAAAGTCAAATTTTCCCTGCTGCAGATAATCCCGATACGCCTCAGGATTATAAATTTCGGCGATAAATATGACATCCGGGTACTCATTTTTCACTAGGGGAATTGCCCATTCCCAAAATTCGACAGGCACCATTTCTGCCATGTCGCATCGAAAACCATCAATATTTTTCGATGACCAGAACATGAGAATATCCTTCATTTTGTGCCATGTATCCGGCACAGGATCAAAGTGTTGTGCTTCATCGTTTTCGAAGTCGATGCCATAATTGAGCTTAATGGTTTCGAACCAATCGTCTTTGGAAGGGCTGGCGCTAAACACGTTGTTTCCGGTGACCTTGGCAGGGTTTTCATCAAAGCTACCGTCTTTTGTAGGGTGTTTTTTGTCTCCAAGTGGTTTGTAATTGTCTGGCACTTCAAGAGGAGTATCGGGTATATAATAGAAGTTATTGTGCTGATGGAAAGCAATCGATGTATCATCAGTTTCGCCCAAATCTTGAATGCTATCAGGTTTCTGTAGCGATTGGTAAGATCTTGCGACATGATTAGGCACAAAATCTATGATTACTTTCATGCCGGCATTGTGTGTTCTTTGTACAAGAAATTCAAATTCCTCCATACGGCTGTCCACCTCTTCCGCCAGGTCAGGATGCACTGCATAGTAATCGGTGATGGCATAAGGTGAACCGGCTCTGCCTTTTACTACATCTGCATCGTCGGTAGGAATACCATAAGCGGTGTAGTCTGTCAGTAGGGCATGGGCGATGATGCCTGTATACCAAACGTGGCTGACGCCCAGCTGTTGAATTTCAGTTAATGCTTTATTGCTGATGTCATTCATTTTGCCGACGCCATTTTCGGCAAGTGTTCCGTAACGGATATTAGAAGTGTCTTTATTGCCAAAAAGCCTGGTCATCATTTGATAAATGACGATCTTTTCGTTTTCAGTGGAAGCGGTTTCTTCGGATAATGTATTGGCTTCTACCGTGTAGGTTTCATTAGAAGCAACTTCCTGCTGCGGGCTACAGGATAAAAGACCTGTCACAAAACCCAACAGCAGAAAGATGTTTATTTTACACATAAGGTGTATTATTTATTTAGACTGTCAACAGCATTCAGGTCATCGAATGCAATTTTCAAACGCGCAACCATACTTTCTTCTGCTTTTCTCAACCAAGCTCTCGGATCGTAGTATTTCTTGTTAGGAGAATCTTCACCATCAGGATTGCCGATTTGCGTTTGCAGGTAGCCATGGTGTTTCTCTTCATATGCACGAATCCCAGACCACGCGGCCCATTGGACATCAGTATCGATGTTCATTTTAATCACCCCGTAAGAAATACCTTCACGGATATGCGCCTGAGAGGATCCTGATCCGCCATGGAAAACGAAATCGATGGTGTTTGGTCCCAGACCATGCTTTTCGCTCAAGTGTGTCTGAGAGTTTTTCAGAATCTCAGGTCTTAGCGAAACATTTCCCGGTTTGTAAACACCATGTACATTACCGAAAGCAGCAGCGATAGTGAAGTTGGGGCTTATCTTTGAAAGGTGCTCATAAGAGTAAGCTACTTCTTCCGGCTGCGTATAAAGTTTCGAGCTATCTACTCCCGTATTGTCAACACCATCTTCTTCACCACCGGTAATGCCCAGCTCTATTTCTATACCCATGTTAATCTTGCTCATTCTTTTGAAATACTGGCAGCAGATTTCGACGTTTTCTTCCAACGGTTCTTCTGATAAATCGAGCATGTGAGAGCTGAACAATGGCTTTCCGGTTTCTGCAAAATGCTTTTCACCTGCATCTAGTAAACCGTCAATCCAGGGAAGTAATTTCTTGGCAGCATGGTCTGTATGGATCACTACCGGTACACCGTAAAGAGGAGCCAGCTCATGAATGACTTTTGCACCGGCAATTGCACCGGCAATAGAACCTTGTTGTTTGCTGTTATCAAGGCCTTTTCCAGCAACGAATTGCGCACCGCCATTGGAAAATTGAATGATTACTGGAGATTTAACCGCGCTGGCAGCTTCCAAAACAGCACTGATGCTGTTGGTGCCGATCACGTTCACTGCAGGTAATGCAAACTGGTGCTTTTTTGCATATGCATAAAGTGCGGAAAGGTCATCGCCAGTGACTACGCCTGGCTTCAAAAAGTTTTTGGTTTCTTGTGATTG
>JBGSXH010000368.1:0-18658 GCA_041751515.1 Cyclobacteriaceae bacterium
CTTCGCTGAAATACTGCAGAATGCTGACGATGGCACCCGTAGCACTTCCGAACATTAAGCCTACAATGAGCAAGGCCATGCTGTCCCGCAAGCGACTTGCGGCAGTTAGTACAAACAGAAACACCAGAAAAGCACCCAGAAAGGCAGCAATCACCGTCATCCAGGGTCCACTGAATAGCCAGGAGATACCGAGCAACTGACCTGCCATAACCGCAAAAGCCACCCCGAGGCTGGCGCCGGAGCTGATGCCCAATACAAATGGCCCCGCCAGCGGATTGCGAAACAAAGTCTGCATTTGCAAGCCACTGACTGCCAGGGCAGCACCAGCCAATATAGTTGTAAAGGCTTTCGGTAATCGGAAATTGATAATGATAATGCGCCAGCTGGACTTGACGCTGTCCGGATCCGTAAAAGTCTGTATGATCCCCTTTAAAGGAATATGGATAGAACCAATGCCTACACTTAGCAGCAACAGCACCAGCAAGAGCAATAATGTTGCTACAAAAAAGAATGAATGTGGTTTCGGCCGGGGCAAATTATTGTAGTTTTTGATAAAAGTATAGCTGATGTTCGGGCAGTATCTCCGGATGAACTATGTGAATTAAGTCGGCCAGAACAAGGTCGGGCCGGGCGTAGCCCATCTCCAGATAATCATTACCACCTTTTTCTCCTTTTCTCCGGCTATAGGTGAATACTTTTTTATTTTTAAATGCTTGAAAATAGGTGTATCGGCTATCCGCGTTCTGGAGAGCTTCGAGACTATTGATGTCTGCCACATTGATCCAGTACTCAGCCTTTTCAGCTTTTTCTAAAACCGATTCGAAGCCTAGCTCCAGGCTGCCGGTTTGCTCGTTATCGCGCCATAAATATTGCGCCCCTGCATCTCTTAAAAACACGGCAGCCCAGCTTTTGCCTCCTGGCACGTACCATGTATCGCCATACATCAGTCCACTAAAAACATGGGGTTGTGATGCCGCCTGCGATGCTTTTGACTTATAAGACTGGTAATTGGCAACAATCTCGTTGAAAATACTGTCAGCTTGTGCCGACTTATTGAAAAAGGCAGCCGTAAACTTTATCCATTCCGCCCGGCCAACAGGAGTCTGCTCAAGAAAGTCGGCATTGTACAATACCGGAATATCGGCGTTCTGGATCTCCCGAAAATACCTTTCTTCATTATTCATAGCAAATACCATCAGGGCACCAGGGGATAGATCAAGCAATGTTTCCCTGTCAAATTGACTACCGCTACCCAAGTCTGTAATGTTATTTTGTTTGATTAGCGCCCTGAATTTTGAAGAGCTGATGTGCCCTGTATTAGGAAAGCCCACCATTTTATCCGCCAGTCCCAGCATTTCCAGTGCAGGAAGGTGGGAAGTAGATAAACAGGCAATGTCTTCCAAGGGAACTTTGACTACTACAGCATCACTTAAAGAATCAGGTATGATCTGGTCCGAAGCTCTGTCGACCAAAACATACCGAACACCTTCATTCGCTCCGGGATAGGGCTGTAAAACTTCAATCAGTGTATATGAAGCCTCCTTGAATATCCTGAAGCTTTTAGCATATTCGACGGTGTTTTGCTTATCTCTCTCTCGAGAAAACGCATCTTCAGCTTGTTGGCAAGCTGTAAAGTAGCTGCATATAAAAAGAAAAATAAAATGACTCAGGCGTAGTTTCATACTGGTTTTATGGATTGGGCTTCCCATATCAATCATTTCCAAATATAGAATTCTTTCCTTACATTTGCAGCACATAACGGTTTTGAAGCAATTGCTTTAAATTAAAAGGGAATTTCGTGCGCGTTCACTTGAATGCTATTCGAAAGCTGTCCCCGCAACTGTAAGCTATCAACGGATCACATCCTACTTAAGCCACTGTTCTGCAAGGAATGGGAAGGCCATGTGATTCAGGCGAGCCAGGAGACCTGCCGTAATTGTTTTGCCATTTCAGAGCTTTCGGGTGAAAAGCAGGAAAGGTTTAGCGTTACGCTGCAAAATAGGCGCGCCCTAAATTTTCCTTCTATTTCTGTATTCCAAGAATGCTTTGAATTGAATTAATAATATTAATTTGATTCTATAGCTATGAAAATACCTTACAGGGTATTGCTGTTTTTACTTTTGATTTTTCCCGTCACGATTTGGGCTCAGGACACCTTAAAACTGGAGGAGGTGACCATTTATGGCATCCCGATGGAAAAGTACAGTGCAGGGAGTAAAATTATGAAAATAGCTCCTGAAGTGCTTCGAAAACATCGAGAGGCAAGCCTAGCGACATTATTAGCCATGGAAACACCGGTTTATTTCAGGGGTCGTGGCAATGGCATGTTATCTACTATCTCTTTTCGGGGAACAGACCCAAGCCATACGGCATTGCTATGGAATGGCATCAATATCAATAGTTTTTCATTGGGGCAAGCCGATTTTGCCGCTGTGCCTATGGCGGGTATTCAGCAGGTCGCTGTGCACTATGGCCCCTCTGCCGCCTTGTATGGTAGTGATGCGATTGGAGGAAGTATTCACCTGACCAATGAACCGCTTTGGACAGAAGGAATTTCCATGGGCCTGCGAGGTAGTTATGGATCTTTTGGCTATCAGGGTTTACAACTAAATGGAAGCTATGGTAACGGCAAATGGGAGGGAAGAAGCTTATATTACCGTAATAAAGCAGACAATAACTTCCCGATTACCTTGAATGCTGGTCGCCCTTCGGAGCAAACCTACCGAAGGGATCATGCATCATTTGCGCAGCAGGGTTTTCAGCAGGACATTTACTACCGACCTTCATCCAATCGGTACTTTAGTCTGAATGCCTGGCATTCGGAAATGGAGCGGCAGATTCAGCCTACTGATTTTTCCAGACAGCCGAATGGTTTTCAGGAAGATCAGAGTACCCGTGTGGTGGCAGCTTACCACCATCATGGACAAGCTGGCTATTTTCAAACCAGGGCAGGTTATGTGCATGATATTATTCGCTTTAATAATAGTGCTACTCCCATCAGCAGGATGATCGGTGCTTTTAGGTATGAAAATGCTATAAATGACAATATTACCGCCAAGTTCGGGACAGACTATCAGTACATCACAGCAGATGTGCCCAATTATGGCGGCGCTATTGCTGAGCACAGAACAGACTTTTTTCTCTTACTCACCTGGGATGTTTCTCCACGGCTGCATACCAGTTTTAACTTGCGTCAGGCATTTGTTACAGGCTTTCAGGCGCCATTAGCCCCCAGCATTGGGAGTATATTTACATTCTACCATACCGATATGACTTCGTTGCAGTGGAAGGCTAATATTTCCCGCAGCTATCGCGTACCTACTCTGAATGATCGTTTTTGGCAACCAGGAGGGAATCCGGAACTCCTGCCTGAGGACGCCTGGGGGGCAGAAACAGGGCTGGTTTATCAGCTGCAGAAATTTTCGGCAGAGCTTACGGCTTTTACCAATTATGTGGACAATTGGATAGCCTGGCGACCGGTGGCAGGTAATGTATGGCAACCCATGAATGTACAGGAAGTGCATAGCAGGGGTATCGAAGCCTTGGTTTCTCAAAATTTTACTCTGGGGGAAGTCAACATGAAAACCGGACTTAACTATGCATATACCCGTTCCACGCAGGAGACCCCTCGCTTTTCCGGCGATGCCAACGTCGGCAATCAATTGATTTATGTGCCTGAGCACAGCGGACTGGCATTTCTGCATGCGCGCTTCAGGCAGTGGAACGGTCAGCTGAACTATAACCGGGTAGGGGACAGGTTCACACAATTTGATAATAGCCGTAGCCTGCCTGCTTACAGTTTGGTAGACATTGCCCTGGAATATGATGTCAAATGGCTCGCCCATGGTCTTGACATCGCGCTGCAGGCCAATAATATTTTAGATCAACCTTATCAGAATTTTCTTCACAATAGTATGCCTGGCAGAAATTTTCTGTTGAGCCTGCGCTATCATTTTAATCAAAATTAATTTTATGAAACACTTTTTCAAGCAATCGCAACTATTCTATTTACTGCTGCTTATTCCTTTTTTAAATGCCTGTAATGACGATGACGACCAGGGAGGCCCACAAATTCCGCCGGAAGACATCTACAGCAATGGCGTATTTGTGGTAAATGAAGGGCAATTTGGAACCGAAACCAGTTCGCTATCATTTTTCGATTACGAAACCGGTGGAGTGGAAGAAAATGTCTTTCAGGAAGTGAACAACCGAGAAGTGCTAGGTAATACTTTACAACATTATTATATCGATGGTGATAACGGTTATTTGGTCATCAGCAGCTCAGCAATTATTCAAAAAGTGAATGCACTTACTTTGGAGGATCAGGGCACGATAATGGGTGACTTCGACAACCCAAGATACATGACCAGTATTGGTAATAAAGGCTATATCACCAATTTCGGTACTTTTGTAGATGGTGGCTTCCAGGGAGCAAAAGTTTCCGTCGTAGACTTGGTGTCCGGGGAAGTTTTAACTGAACTGGATGGTGATAATGCACCGGATTATATCATGGCGCATGAAGGACAAATATTCATAAGCAATACCGGCAACAATACAATTGGCGTCATTGACCCGGAATCAGATGCTTATGTGACGCAAATTCCTGTCGATGGTGTTCCAGGTAAAATTGTCGCTGACCAGGCGGGTTATCTTTGGGTGATTACCGCCGCTTTTGGTGCGGAAGGACAAGAAACGGGATTATATCGCATCAATCCTACCAATTTTGAAGTAGATGATGTGGTTGCTGTTGAGGGTGCAGGAAAGCATCTTGTCATTAATGAATCAAAGGACATTGTATATTTTGTAGCCGGGTCGGAAGTGTTCCGTAAATCTACTGCTGGAGGACAACCGGAGGCGATTACTACTTTGTCGGGCTTCTCTGCCTATGGACTTGGCATCGGAAAAGATGATGAGCTTTTTGTCGGTGATGCCACAGACTTTTCCAGCAATGGTTTTGTGCACAGGTTCAGCGCAAACGGTGATTTTATCGAGCAATTTTCTGCCGGTATAGCACCGAATGGCTTTATATTCAGGCCTTAGAAAACAAAAACCGGCAGTTCTATCTGCCGGCTTTCACTTTTTATATTTCATGGCTTTTTGAGCCACTGCATTAAAAATTTATGCATCAAATCTGATGCTTTTTATTTTAGTCCAATTCCTGTGCCTCTGCACGTGCCTTGCGTCTAAAATATCTTCTGAACAAGAAATTATGCTGCAGTGCTTCCAGGTTTTCATCCAGCTTCTCTGAGCTTGTCTCCATGTTTTGCATGGTATGCTTTAGGCGGGTTCCAAACTCTTCATCATTCAATAATACACCAATGCCACTTTCTGTACTCTGCAACTGCCTGCTGGCTTGATTTAGGTTATTGGTAAGCGTCTGTGTGGAATTGGCGGCTTGCTCAAGTTGCTGTACAGAATTTTGTAGGGCCTGAAAAACAGTAGTATCAGTCATTAATTCATTGGCCAGCCCGCCTGGAGTGTTTAATTTTGCGGCAAATTGATTGATGGCCTGCGATGCGGAGGCCGTATTATTGGATACTTCCTGCAAATCTTCCACTATATTTCGAAAATTATCTGCCATTGTAGTATCCTTCAGCAAAGCACCAACAGTGCCCTGCCCCTGTGCCATGCTGGCTGCAATGCTTTTAAAATCCCGTGTAATGCTAACCAGGTTTTCATTGTTTTGCTGTAATGTGGCCATCATATCATCGGTACTAGGTGGCATTTCAGTAGAAAGCAGATCCCCGTCTTCAGCATAGGGCACACCGGTACTTCCCCCATAGATTGTTACAATCCTGTTACCAATAAGGCTTTCGGAAGTAATCTTTACTTTAGCGTCTTTGCGGATATACTCCTGAACATTCTCGCGAATATTCATAAACACCTCAAGCTCTGAATCGCCATGAAACTTTATTTCTTTTACAGTTCCTACTTTCACACCGGAAAACCAGATATTATTGCCTTTTCGCAGTCCTTCAACATCGGAAAATATGGCACTAATTGTAATGTTTTTACTAAAGCGATTCTGCTGCCCCCCCAGGGTAAAAATGCCGGCGACCAGTATAAGGATGCCAATGAGCACAAACACGCCCACGACAATTGCTCTTTTATATTCTGATTTGTTCATATAAGTAGTTATTAAATATAGCTGAAGAAGCTAGTGTATTCGCTTTGTAACTATGGTAACGTTCGTCCTGTTTCAAGGATTGTCTGTAAAATTATAATCGTGAAATTGCTTTACACGGTTGTCATCGGCATGGGCAAAAACTTCACTAAAGGTGCCTTGATAGCGAAATTGACCATCTAATAGCATCGCCACCCTGTCACTTGTCATTTTTGCACAGGTAAGATCGTGGGTGATGATGATGGATGCAGTATGAAATTGTTCCTGCACCTCATTGATCAGATTATTGATTTCGATGCAGGTAATAGGATCCAGCCCGGCCGTGGGCTCATCATAAAGCATGATTTTTGGATTTAAAATCAGCGTTCTCGCGATACCGATACGTTTACGCTGCCCACCAGAAAGCTCCGATGGCATTTGGTTTAATGCTTGTGTCAAACCTACAGCCTCAAGAATCATATCAACGCTTTTATTAATTTCTGCTTTACTGAGTCGCGAGTTGTGGCGCACAAGGGGAAATTCCAGATTTTCCTTCACAGACATGCTATCATACAAGGCACTGTTTTGGAAAGAAAAGCCCAGTTTCAACCTTAATGCATCTAGTTCTTTGCTTTTGAGCTGCGTAACTTCTTTGCCCAGTACATTGACAGTCCCTACATCTGCTCTCAATAGACCGGCGATTATCTTTATCAGTACAGACTTTCCCGTTCCCGACCGGCCCAGTACGACCAGGTTTTCACGATCCGATAAATCGAGATCTACTCCCGTAAGTACTTCGAAATCATCAAAAGCCTTTTGGAGGTTTCTGATGGTAATGACTTTACTGTCTTCTGATTCCCATCTTGTCTTGGCCATATCACTCAACCCTTAAAGCATTTATAATTTGAAGCGCCAGCAGTTCCTCTATAAAAATTAGGAACATGGCAATCACCACTGATGTGTTGGCAGCCTTGCCAACGCCTTCCGTACCTTTTGAGGAGGTATAACCCTTATAGCATCCTACGATACCAATAGTAAAACCGAAAATAAATGATTTGATAACTGCCGAGAAAATATCCAGAAATGTAATGGCTTCAAACACCTGGTCAAAAAACGCAACAATACTAGTAGCTTCATGCTGATTGACATTGGTAAAAGCGCCCAATAGTGCAACCAAAGCAGTGTAAAGTGTCAATACAGGAATCATAAGCGTAGTAGCCAGTACCCTTGGAACAACAAGAAACTTGAACGGATTGATAGCGGATACCTCCATGGCTTCAATTTGCTCTGAGACTTTCATAGAGCCAATTTCAGCACCAATTTTAGAGGCTACCCGGCCCGAAGCAATTAAGGCTGTGACTAATGGTGCCATCGCCCGGACGATAGCAACAGATATTAATGCAGGAAGCCAGGAAGATGCACCAAACTCTTCAAGGGAAGGACGAGATTGGTTGGTAAATACAATCCCGATAATAAAGCCCGTTACAGAAATTAAAGGTAGTGAACGTACGCCAAGCTCAAATGACTGTCTAAGTGTTTCTTTTACTTCGTACGGTGGGATGAAAACTTCTTTGAAAAAACGCAGTACAAATGAGTAAACATTGTATAATTTCAGTAAGCCTTTGTCAATCTTTTTTGAAATTACATACTCTCCTGATCTCATATTGTTCTATTGGTTTCTAACTAAACTGATTTGACGATAAAAGTTTCAATAAGAAGATGCTTTTTTAACCGTATGCTTATAATTGCTGTCATTCGGCTAACTGGAGGCAGATCGGGTTCAATATGGTAAATTTTCATGCCTTTTAATATTCTTACTAAACATCTTGTTGGAAATTAGTTATAAGGATAGATCTTACCAATACAGAGTGAAAATGAAGGATTTAATATTAAGTTGGAGCGGAGGAAAGGACAGTAGCTATTGTTTGTATCAGTTGCTGCAGGACGGAGAATATAATGTTAAGCGCCTTTTTTGCCATATTAATGCACATAATAAGCGGGTAGGAATGCATGGCGTTCCCAAATCATTGATTTTACAGCAGGCAAAGGCTTTACAATTGCCTATTGATTTTATTGAGATACCAGAAGATGCAGGTCATGAAGCGTATGAGCAATATATGCTCGATTATTTTAAAACTGTTGCCAGCGAAGGTATTTCTACGATAGCATTTGGAGATATCTTTCTGGAAGAACTTCGGATGTATCGGGAAGCTATGGTCGCTGAGGCCGGGCTTGAGGTGGAGTTTCCGTTATGGGGCATGGACACTGAAATATTATTCCGAACTTTTATCGCACAGGGCTTTGAGACCGTCATTTGTTCTGCAAATGCAGATTATTTTAGTAAAGATGCTGCCGGTAAAGTCATTAGCCTGACGATGCTTGAGCAGATAAAAAAGAAGAACATTGATATTTGTGGCGAAAACGGTGAGTTTCATACCTTTTGCTTTAACGGACCAATTTTTAAAGAGAAAGTACAGTTTTTCTGCGAAACAGTGGTAAGTAGAGACTATTCCTATAAAGTTTTAGAGAACGATAAAACCAAAGAAGTACAGCAAAGCTTTTGGTTTGCTGATCTGAGATCTGCTTAAAAAAATAAGTCCAGTAACTGTCTTGCCGCCACATTTGCGGGTACTTTTCTTTCTATTACCTCTGTTTCTTTGGCAGCCAACACCCTTTTCACAGCATCAGCATCATAAAACAGTTTTTCCAGCTGATGCCGGATGGTTTCCTTCATCCACTTTAAGTTCTGTTCATTTCGGTTTTTTTCAAATTGCCCTCTTGCTTTCATGTGTTTTTCGAAATTCAAGATGAGCTCCCAAAGATGCGTCAATCCTTCATTTTTTAAAGCAGAAGCAGTAAGCACCTTGGGGTACCAGCCAGAATCACTTGGAGGAAACAGGTGCAATGCATTTTCATAGGCAATTTTAGCATTGGATGCTAATTGGATATTGTCTCCATCGGCCTTGTTGATGACAATGGCGTCCGCCATTTCCATTATTCCTTTTTTGATGCCCTGCAGTTCATCGCCTGCACCGGCCAACATGAGTAAGAGAAAAAAGTCCACCATGCCATGGACAGCAGTTTCAGACTGGCCTACGCCAACGGTTTCAATAAAGATGATATCGAACCCTGCCGCTTCACACAAAAGCATGCTTTCCCTTGTTTTGGTGGTAACGCCACCCAAAGAACTGCCCGTAGCGCTGGGTCTAATGTAGGCAGCTGGATTGTGGGAAAGCTCTTCCATTCTGGTTTTGTCTCCCAAAATGCTACCCTGTGACCGTTGACTGCTGGGGTCAATGGCCAACACTGCCAATTTTTTGCCAAGCCCGGTCAGGTAAGTGCCAAAGGCTTCGATAAAGGTGCTTTTGCCTACCCCGGGGACGCCAGTGATGCCAATTCTTAAGGATTTGCCAGTGGCATGCATCACTTTTTCAAGCACTTGTTCACTCAATAATGCGTCTTCCCTCAAAGCGCTTTCTACCAGGGTGATTGCACGACTCAGCATGATGCGGTCGCCCTGAAGAATGCCTTCCGCATAGGCATCAGCAGTGAATCTCTTTTTAAAGTTTGCCATCAAGTTCCATCTTAATCATCGGCCTCTTCCATGAGCTTTTCAAGAATCTGGCAGGCTGCTTTTGAAATGACTGTTCCCGGGCCAAAAACGCCGGCAACGCCTTCATTGTATAAAAATTCATAATCTTTGGGGGGAATTACTCCACCTGCAATGACGAGAATATCTTCCCTTCCAATGGCTTTAAGCGCATGAATTAGCTGTGGAATGAGCGTTTTATGTCCGGCTGCCAGACTTGAAGCACCAATAATGTGGACATCGTTTTCTGCAGCCTGCTGCGCGACTTCTTCCGGAGTTTGGAATAATGGGCCTACATCTACGTCAAAGCCCAGGTCTGCAAAGCTGGTGGCAATGACTTTTGCACCACGGTCATGTCCGTCCTGACCCATTTTTGCTACCATAATTCTGGGTCTCCTTCCTGCCAGGTTCGAAAACTTATCGGCCAGTGTTTTGGCGGTTTGAAAGCCTGCATCCTGTCCGGCCTCACTGCTATAGACTCCGGAAATAGAGCGTATCGTTGCCTTGTGTCTGCCATACACTGTCTCTAAAGCATCGCTGATTTCTCCCAGGGTAGCTCTGGCGCTTGCAGCATCCACTGCCAGTGCCAATAAGTTGCCTTTGCCCGATTTTGCACTTGCTGTAATAGCATTGAGGCTTTTGCTCACCGCATCGTTATCTCTGTCTTGCTTCAATTGGCTTAGCCTTTCCAGTTGGGCTTTGCGTACTGCAGTGTTGTCTACCTCACGGACGTCTAGTGCTGCATCGGAGCCATCGGCCAAATAGCGGTTGACACCAACGATTACGTCTTTGCCGCTGTCAATCCTGGCTTGCTTTCGGGCTGCAGCTTCTTCAATGCGCATTTTTGGAAGTCCGGTTTCAATGGCTTTGGCCATGCCGCCCAGTGATTCCACCTCTTCAATTAATGCTGTTGCCTTTTCTATGAGCTGCGCTGTGAGGTATTCCACATAATAGCTGCCGCCCCAAGGATCAACCACTTTGGTAATATCCGTTTCATCCTGTAAATAGAGCTGTGTATTCCTGGCGATACGTGCCGAAAAGTCGGTGGGCAGCGCAATGGCTTCATCCAGGGCATTGGTGTGCAGCGACTGTGTGTGACCTAGTGCAGCAGCCAGCGCTTCTACACAAGTGCGGGTGACATTATTATAGGGATCCTGCTCGGTCAGGCTCCAACCTGAAGTCTGGCTATGTGTTCTCAGCGATAAACTCTTGGGGTTTTTGGGGTTAAATTGCTTTACCATTTTCGCCCATAATACCCTGGCTGCCCGCATTTTGGCAATCTCCATGAAATGGTTCATGCCAATGGCCCAGAAAAAACTTAGCCTCGGGGCAAATTCATCCACTGCCATACCTGCTTTGATGCCGGTACGCAAATATTCCAGACCATCAGCAAGGGTGTAGGCAAGTTCCAGGTCTGCAGTGGCACCCGCTTCCTGCATATGATAACCACTGATACTAATTGAATTAAAACGAGGCATTTTCTGCGCAGTGTATGCAAAGATATCTGCAATAATTCGCATAGATGGCTCAGGTGGATAGATGTAAGTATTACGGACCATGAACTCCTTGAGGATATCATTTTGAATAGTGCCTGATAATGCCTCAGGGGGCACGCCCTGTTCTTTAGCAGCCACAATATAAAAGGCCAGCACCGGCAATACAGCGCCATTCATGGTCATAGAAACGGACATTTTATCCAGCGGAATGCGGTCGAAGAGAAGTTTCATGTCCAGAATAGAGTCTATGGCTACACCTGCTTTGCCAACATCACCCACCACGCGGGGATGATCTGAGTCATAGCCTCTGTGCGTTGCAAGATCAAAAGCCACGGAAAGTCCTTTTTGCCCTGCTGCAAGATTTTTCCGATAAAAAGCATTGGATTCTTCTGCTGTGCTGAATCCTGCATATTGGCGAATAGTCCACGGTCGCTGCACATACATAGAGGCATAAGGCCCGCGCAGATAGGGGGCAATACCTGCTCCATATGTGAGATGTTCTTCACCCGCGATATCTTCGACTTCAACAATGCAATTGACGGGAATTTTTTCCGGACTATGCCAAGGCTCAGTCTTAAAAGTATTTGATTTCTTACCTTTTAAAGGCTTGAATAATTGAATCTTAGAAAAATCAGGCTTCATAAATATGTTATAAACTTATCTGGGCAAAAAGAAAACTATCCTTTAGCGCCGATTACCGCTGTGGTTTTATTTTTAGAGATGTGTGCTAACATCTGCTTCAATGTTTCATACGCATTGCTTTTCCGATGGATGATAAAGTCCATACCGGCATTTTTAAAATGTGGCTCCAGCGGACCAATATCACCGGCTATAACAATCGCCGCTTGCTGGCAGCACTCGCGGATCATGTGAATAATGGATTCACCATCCTGCGCATAATCTTCATCTGTAGCACATAGCACAAAGCCGTCCCAGCTCGCTGTCGCAATGGCTTTTCTTATATCATCGATAGATTGGCATACTCCACTCTCTTCACTGACTATCCCGGCAGCAGCAAGGAAATCCTGCGAAAAAGCAGCTCTTGCTCTCGACACAGCATTATTTTGATAAATGAGTAATTTGAATATTGAATTTTCGCCATGATTGTTTTGAAGTATTGCTGCCATTTCATGGCGCAGGTCCTCAAAATTACTGCTTAAAAAAACCGTCTGTAAGACATAGATGCCACGCTTTTCTGCTGTTTGACTGGACTCTTGGTTTTCAGCTGTAAGAGGGACGGAGGCATCAGCATAATAATTTACGCCCACTACTGGTTTTTTTCTCAAAGCGATAGCATTTTCCGTTTCCTTGACATGGCGCTCAATCTCCTGCTGCACAATTCCATTTTCAAAAGCAGTGAAATACCCTCCATAATCTTCCATCCTGTTGAAAAGCTTCCAGCTTTCTTCCAGCAGACTTCTAATGATGGTATCTACATAATAACTTCCTGCAGCAGGATCGGCAATTTTATTAAGGAAGCTTTCTTCTTTTAAAATGAGTGAAATATTGCGTGCCATTCTTTTGCTGAATGCATCGTTCTTACCGCTCCGGCTATCGTAGCTGCGAATATTCAAGAAGTCACAGCCCCCTGTGATCCCGGCGAGGGCTTCAGTCGTATTGCGGAGCATATTATTAGGTGCATCTGCCAGCGTTTTGTTATAAAGACTAGTTCGGACTGTAATATTCAGTTCGGCAGGATCTATGTCTACGCCGTATGCTTCAGCAAGTTTGCCATAGGCAATACGCAAGGCTTTCACTTTGGCAATTTCTAAGAAATAGCTGCTACCTGTACCTAAAATAAAATGGGTGGCCTTAAATACCACCGCTGCCGGGACATTCTGATTAGTGAGTTTATCACACATTTCTACAAATGCGGACAATACAAAGGCGAGTTCCTGCATGGCATTGCTGCCTGCATTTCGGAAATGGTCGCCACATATGGTGATGACTTTGAAATTTGGCAAGGGTGCAATCCTGTCAATTAATTTCTTCAGTCCTTTAATTTTGGTGTTCGCACCTTTGCCTTGCCGACTGAACTGGGCAATGGGGTCAAAATTAAAGCCTCCATGGATTTTGGTGCCATCGTACGCTTGTGCATTTACATAAGCAATGAAAGTATCAAAAAGCTTTCCTGGTAGAAAAGAGCATTCAAAAGTTATTGCACAATATTCCAGTTGAATATCCTTCAGCAGAACATCCAATGCAGCGGGTTCTTTAAGTAAGAGGAAATTGATGGCATCAGCACCCGCACTAAGTGCCATTAAGGCTTCTTCGTTAGCAACTGCTTCATCTATTACCTCAATAGTTTCCTGTGTAAACCAGTGGCGAATACCATATTCCGGGAATTTGTGGGCTAAGTTGTTCTCAGCATTTGCTAACCAGCTGCTGTCGGCCTGCTCCTTTGTATAGTAAGGCAACAGGCTAAAACCTGCCTCTGTATCCCAGACCAATTGCGAAAAAGGTTTTCCTTTCAGTTCCTTCATAACCTGTTGCTTCCACTGATCAAATGAAGCAGGCTGAAAGTTTGCAAATAGCTTGGATGGAGCTTTTTCCTCGGACATATAAAATAGATTATGAGTAAATTTAATATTAAAGGTAAGGCTTTTTGATTTTCGATCAACTATTTTTGCCACATGATGAAGCGTTCAAAAATTCACCTATGTTAGCAACCAATAGAGTAATTGCATGTTTTCTTTTCCTGCTCTTATACTTCTCCGGCTGTCGCCCGGTGCAGTTCCAGCAAGGTATTTATGACAGCAATACATTGGCTATTGACGAAGGTATTGAGGACGACAGCGTTACTGCGGTCATGATTGCTCCTTATAAAGATAATCTTGAAGCCATTATGAATGAAAAGATTGGAATAGCGGCGCAGACCTTGAGTGATGGCAAAACAGAAAGCACATTAGGCAACTTTGTAGCGGATTTGACCCAAGCGATGGCCCAGCAATATTGGGGAGATTCTGTGCACATGGGTGCGGTCACCACCGGGGGACTGCGCATTCCTATTGCTGAAGGACCTATTGTGCTGGGAGATATCTTTGAGCTCATGCCCTTCGAAAATGCCATTGTGATATTAAAACTTGACAATATGACAATGCTGGCACTTTCTGCTTATTTAGCTGAAAGACAAAATCTTGCACTGTCCAATACCTATATAGCGGTAAAGGACGACGCAGTCGAAGAATTCTTCATTGGCGGACAGCCATTAGATGCAAACAAGTACTACTATTTAGCCATTTCAGATTACCTTGCAGGGGGTGGTGACGATATGCAATTCCTAAAAACAGCAGAGCGGGCAGCTGTTTTAGAGCTGAAAGTGCGCGATGCCATTATCGAATACATTAAGCAGTTAGATGAAAATGGCGAGCAAGTAAATGCTGAAATTGAAGGAAGGGTAAAAATTTTAGACCATGAATAGCAGAAGAGATTTTTTGCGGAAGTCTGCCATTGGAGGCATTGGTTTGGGAGCAGGGATGGCCACGTTACCTGCTTTTGGCGAAGCCAGAGACGCTATGCAACTGACTATATTGCATACCAACGATATGCACAGCCGGATAGAGCCCTTTCCTGATGATGGTCGCAGACATGGCGGATTGGGTGGCATGGCGCGAAGAGTAACTATCATTGAAAAAATTCGGGCTGAAAACGAACATGTTTTATTGCTGGATGCCGGAGACATATTCCAGGGAACTCCTTATTTTAATTATTATCAGGGTGAACTTGAGTACAAACTCATGAGCAAAATGCAATATGATGGTGCTACTTTGGGGAATCATGACTTCGATCTGGGATTGGAAAATTTGGATACCCAATTGCCGCATGCCTCCTTCCCGTTTATCATCTCTAATTATAATTTTTCTAATACCATCCTGAAAGACAGGTTTTTACCTTACAAAATTTTTCGAAAGGGAGCACTGAAAATTGGTGTCTTCGGTTTAGGCATTGCATTAAAAGGACTTGTGCCGGATAATTTGTTTGGTAATACCCGGTATGAAGACCCGATTGGGGTTGGAAATGAGATGGTACAAACCCTGCAAAATGAAGGTTGTCATATAATTATTTGCCTTTCTCACCTCGGTTACAAATACGAATCTGATAAGGTGGATGATCATGATATCGCCATGAAGGTGCCAGGTCTGGATCTGATAATAGGTGGTCATACACATACTTTTTTGGAACGGCCAACTGTTGTTACAACATCAGAAAACAAAGAGGTGCTCATCAATCAGGTGGGCTGGGCAGGCGTCAATTTAGGTCGTATCGATTATACTTTTCAAAGAAATTTAAAGAAGAATGCCGTAAAAACTGCAGTCTTAAAGGTTTTCTAAAAGTCAATAGCTACAACATTTTTTTAATCGTTAATTTTTTGTGAAATTTGTTTCCCTCGTTTTAATAGAGGCGCAAAAGTAAATCATATCACTTCCCTTAAATGGTCTTGGACTGTCGCTCTGTATGGAATAATTGCCTCCAGTTAATTAAGCAGCATATTGGAGAGCAAAGCTATAAAACATGGTTTTTACCGATTGAACCGGTAAAACTGGAGAATTCCGTATTGACGATACAGGTACCCAGCCAGTTTTTCTATGAATGGCTGGAAGAGCATTATGTAACACTTCTTAGGAGAGCCATTGATGTGGAGTTAGGCCCTGAGGGAAGGCTTGAGTATTCCGTCATTGTCGATCGGGGTAATGAAGCCAATAAGCCTTATACCATTAATCTTCCTAATGGAAAAACCAAGAAGAATGGTCAGCAAAATGGAAATAGCCGATACAATGACTATACCAGTCCTTTTGCTTTAAAAACGGTGGAAGACATCCATCAGGAGTCCAATTGCAATCCCCAGTATACATTTGATACTTATATAGAAGGTGATTGCAACCGGCTGGCGCGCTCCGCAGGCTTTGCAGTAGCTCAAAAACCAGGTATTACTTCATTCAATCCGCTGATGTTATATGGCGGTGTTGGGCTGGGTAAAACCCATTTGGTACAGGCTATTGGCAATGAAATTAAAATGAATACTTCGGATAAATTCGTTTTGTATGTTTCTTCAGAGAAATTCACAAACCAGTTTATTGAGGCATTGAAAAATAATAATGTACAGGAATTTACGAATTTTTACCTTCAGGTAGATATTCTGATGATTGATGATGTGCAGTTTCTTTCAGGCAAAGAAAAAACGCAGGAGATATTTTTCCATATTTTCAATCATCTTCACCAAAGTGGTAAGCAAATCATCATGACTTCCGACTGTCCTCCTAAAGACCTCAAAGGGCTTCAGGAAAGGCTATTGTCCAGGTTCAAATGGGGTTTGACAGCAGATTTGCAAACACCGGATTTTGAAACCAGAATTGCCATTATTCGGCGTAAAACAGAGTCTGATGGTATTTTTATCCCTGAAAATGTGGTGGAATATCTGGCTTATAGCGTCGACACTAATGTGCGTGAGCTCGAAGGTGTTTTGATCAGCCTCATCGCACATGCCTCACTGAACAGGAAAGAAGTGGATCTGGAGCTGGCCAAGCAGACACTTAAAAATATCGTTCATGACATAGAAACGGAAGTAAGTGTAGATTTTATTCAGAAAACCGTTTCAGAATTTTTTCATATCTCGCTTAACGACCTTAAGGCTAAAACCAGAAAGAAAGAGATTGTGATAGCCCGGCAAGTAGCGATGTATTTCTCTAAAGAATATACCAATCATTCGCTTAAATCCATTGGTTATCATTTTGGAGGAAGAGACCACAGTACGGTGATTCACGCGGTGCAGTCGGTCAACGATATGATTACCACCGATGCTAAATTCAGCGTGGCGATAGAAGATTTGAAAAAGAAGCTAAAAATGAAAGCCGCCCGTTAAATAAGGACGGCCTTCAGTGCATTGCTTGCAGTATTTTGCCTCCAATTAGAAATAATAAGGATTATAAAAGCGCGATCCTTTACTGTTTAATCCCTCAATAATCACTTTTCCTTTGGCACTGTGGATGATGTCCTCCAATTGTGATGCAGATTCAATCGGCACATTATTGATAGAAGTGATGATAGCACCTTCGCCAATCCTTAATCTTTTGAAAAAGCCGTTGTGTACTTTACTTACCCGCACACCTGCGCTAATCTCCAGCATGTCCCGCTCTATTTTAGGTACATTTTCAAGGTCTACACCCAGCGTTTGAGAATTATAAACCACGCTCTTGAGGATATCGGTAGTGCCTTCCTTATTAGTGAGTACCATATGGGCTTCTGCCGTTTTTTGTCCGCGCTTGTATCGAATCTTGATTTCATCACCTGGTGAATGGTAGCTCATGAGCTCTTCAAACTCTGATCTGCTGTCGATGGCTTCACCATTGACAGCCAGAATTACATCGCCTTTTTTCATGCCGGCTTTCTGGGCAGCACCATCTTTATGGATGTAAATGGCTACAACACCGTCATAGTCTTCCAGTGAAAGCTCTTCTGCCACCCGGCGATCGATGTCTACCACTTCGGTTCCTACAAATGCTTTTTGCACTTCCCCGTAGGCTGTCAAATCGCGGAAAACTTTTTTGGCGATATCAACCGGAACAGCAAATCCATAGCCAGTATAACTACCGGTCCGGGACAAAATGGCAGTATTGATGCCAATAAGTTCACCGGCATTATTAACAAGTGCTCCACCGCTATTACCCGGATTAATTGCTGCATCTGTCTGGATAAACGATTCCAAAGGAAACTTTGAGTCTAAAATATTGATTTCGCGGCTTTTGGCACTCACGATGCCTGCCGTAACGGTAGAGGTAAGGTTAAATGGATTGCCCACAGCCAGCACCCATTCTCCAACCTCCAAAGCGCGGCTGCTGCCTAGTTTAGCAGCGGGTAAATTTTCGCCCTCTATTTTTAAAACGGCCAGATCGGTATTAGGATCAGTCCCGATTAAAGTGGCAGCATATGAACGCTTGTTGTGGATGACTTCGATGGCTTCGGCCTTATCAATGACATGGTTATTGGTCATGATATAACCATCTTTTGAGAAAATTACACCTGAACCACTGCTGATGGTTTGGTTGCTTCTGCCACCGCCGTTAAAAAACAGGTCGTACCAGCTCGATCCGTAGCCGGCTGTGCTGGCTGTCTTTATATAAACTACAGAAGGTGTGCTGAGCTTTGAAGCAGCCACAAAGTCTTCATTGACCGGCGCCCTGCTGACAGCACTTTCGGTATAATTTGATAAATGATAAGGCGTAGCTGTTGACTCAATAGTGAGCGGATTTTGAATTTCCTGCGGTTGCAGTTGTTGGTAAAGCCAGCCGCCTCCGGTTCCAAAAAGCAAAGCCAGCACAATTGTACGCATCTCTTTTTGCATAATATGTATGAATTTGTTATTAAACTATAATCGTAAAATGGGGCTATTTTACTTTAAATGATGCAATCTAAAATCGTTCCAAAACATTCTGAAAGCGCTATGAGTTAAGGCGATTGCTTCGAAATTTGCAT
>JBGSXH010000369.1:0-2126 GCA_041751515.1 Cyclobacteriaceae bacterium
AATGACCACCTTTTTAAACAAGCCCCAAAGAATTTGTCGCATGCCATCTACAGCTTTTGCATAGTCGAAGGTCCTTTTAGTGTAAAACTGAGGCAGCAAGTGCGTGGCACGTTCAATGGGTCCTGCAACTAACTGCGGAAAGAAGCTTACAAATGCGGAAAAGGCAATGAAGTCTTTGGTAGGTTCCAGCTTTTCCCTGTACACATCAATTGTATAGCTCAGGGTTTGAAAAGTATAAAAACTGATACCTACAGGTAATATGATGTTCAGCGAATTAGCATTCATCGGGGTGCCGAAAAATGAGAATGCTTCTACAAAGTTGTCGAGGAAGAAATTATAATATTTAAAAAAGCCCAGAAAGCCCAGGTTTACGATAATGCTTGTCCACAGCAATAGCTTTCTGTTAAGTACTTTCTTTTCAGTTTTCAGCTTTACGCCAATGGTAAAATCAACAATTGTGCTGAAAAGTATAAGGAACAGAAATCGCCAGTCCCACCAGCCATAGAATAAATAGCTGGCTGCAACAATCAGAAAATTTTGAAGCTTTAAGTTTTTGTCAGCAACAAACCAATAGAGTATAAAAACTATGGGCAAGAAGACTGCAAAGTCGAGGGAGTTAAAGAGCATTCCTACTGTATATAAGTGTGCTTGAAATTAATTTGTCCTGGAATACTCCATAAATTGTTCTTGATTCTGAGGAGGCTTAAGCCATCATCAAAGTCACGATTTCATTCGAAGTGCGAATCTATGGAATTGTTGATTGCCGTAAAAAGTATTTTTGAAAGATATTTATGGGGGTAAGATTATTGGCAATTTTACATTTTGTTGCGTGCCGGGCATTTAACTGTGACGCGATAGTCAGAGTGTTTGTAGCCTAACTGCATATTTATGCAGCTACCGGCTATTTTCTCCGCTGCGCTGCGGAAATTCCGGAATGACGGTTATTTTTTGGCAAGGTCCCAAAGTAGGCAGTATGCGTCATGATGGGGATTGCTTCGCTAGTTGTGTAATTGTGCTAGGCAGGTTTTACAGATTGTTGAAGTGTTTTAGATTGTGTCGGTAATGTGATCACGCTCTCGATGACGTGGCGCTGTTGGTGCGGTTCCTGGAATCATGGTCATCATTAAATCAAATGAATCATAGTTCAGACAATGGAGGAGCAATAAACCACCAAAGCCCATAGCTCAGGGTTTCAACCCTGGGCTAGCAGCAATGCCGGAGTTATGAGTCTAGTCGGCTGGTTGGTGGAGACACCATCCAGGGGGAGTGTTATTTTAAGATGTGGTGGAAAGCATACAAGCCTTTAATCCTGCTAATCCCAAAATCCTGGCCATCCAGATTCAGACAGTGAGGCAGTTTAAACAGACAGATTCCGGATATTTTCTCCGCTGCGCTGCGAAAATTCCGGAATGACGTGCTAGAGTTGGCTACGTTCAGAATGTTACAAATTAGGGAGTTTACCGTCTCAAACTGCAGTCAGGCTGAAAGCCTGCAACACCATAACCCGGTGACATCGCCCCTGGGAACCTGCTGCGCTGCGTTCGGAATGACGTGCTTCTAGTTTGCAGCGCTTGCAAATCATAGTCATCACTTCATCAAGAAAATCACAGTCCAGACAACAGGCAGTACCGGCTGGTCTGTGGAGACACAGCCCAGGGAAGTGGATGGCGGATCACCCCACCGCCATTCCGGAAATTCTGTAGCGGAGCGGAGGAGATATCCGGAATCTGCATCGCTGAGCGCTGCTGTCGCTGTCATGCAGAGTATGGATAGCGTTAAAGAAAAGGGAACGTTACGTCTTACCAGCAATCTCAGTAGCCCTGGGTTTCAACCCCGGGCAAGAGGTGAGGCAAGATAAACCACCAGACAAGCTCAGGGTAAAAGTGAGCATTTATAATCCTACCAATCCTTTAATCCTGACCATCCCAATTCCGAAAATGAGGCGTTTCAAACAGACAGATTCCGGATCTCTGCTGCGCTGCGTCCGGAATGACGGCTATTGTTAGCTACGTTCACTTAGCAATAAACCATGGATTCAGCATATCTTCTCTATTATATTGGAGGGCTGTCATCTCCGGGTATTTTAGCACCATGCCGCCGGCATTTTCCAAAATGGCCTGGGCAGC
>JBGSXH010000370.1:0-3310 GCA_041751515.1 Cyclobacteriaceae bacterium
GCATTATGCAGAGAGGCGCAACAGGTACTGAGACCAGATCTGCGGATCGTCATCATGTCAGCGACGCTAGACATGCCGCAACTTTCTAGCTTACTGCAGGCCAAAGTCATTCAAAGTGAAGGAAGGCAGTTTCCTGTGACCATCAAGTACAGTGGTGCGCAGGACCGGATGATGCTGCCTGAACTTACAGCGGCTTTAGTGAAGAAAGCAGCAGCGGAAGAACAGGGAGATATATTGGTATTTTTGCCGGGTCAGGGTGAAATTCGGCAGTGTGAAGCCATTTTACGGCATGCCAGGCAAGATTTTGTAGTGCACACACTGTACGGGCAAATGAGCATGCCGGCACAGCAGAAAGCTTTAATGCCAGATAAAAGCGGGAGGCGAAAAGTTGTACTGGCCAGTGCTATTGCTGAAACCAGTTTGACGATCGAAGGCGTCAGTATCGTAGTGGATTGTGGCTTTAGCAGAACCTCCGTCTTTGATCCCAACTCCGGTCTGTCCCGACTGGAAACCCTTCCTATTACCAAAGATGCTGCCGACCAGCGAGCCGGAAGAGCAGGCAGGCTCGGACCTGGCTTTTGCTATAGAATGTGGACGATGGCTACGCAGGAAAACCTTGTGCCCCACCGCGTGCCTGAAATCATGGAAGCAGACCTGGCATCACTTGTATTGGACACCCTGCGATGGGGTGTGCAGGATATTCGCAGCCTTACCTGGTTGAATCCTCCTCCCGAAGGTGCACTCTCTCAGGCTTTTGATACATTGATCCAGTTAAACGCCATTGAAGAAGGTAAAATTTCCGCTCACGGCATAAAAATGCATGCTCTCCCCTGCCACCCTAGAATTGCTCATATGCTAATTATGGCACAGGAAGATGGCCTACTTGGGCTGGCATCTGACCTTGCTGCGGTATTGGAAGAACGCGATCCTTTGGCAAAAGAAGCGGGAATCGATATTAATATCAGGATTGAAGCCTTACGAAGGCATAGACAACGCAATAATGCCGGGGGAAAATTTGCACGGATAGAAAAGATAGCGCAATCGTATCGTAGCCTTTTTGATTCCGTGGCCGATAATGAAATTTTCGATCCCTTTGAAACCGGCGTATTGCTGGCTTATGTTTACCCCGAACGGATTGCTTATGCCCGACCGGGAAACAATGCGCAATTTCAGATGGCCAATGGCAAACTGGCCACTGCCGGGCATAAAGACGATCTTGCCCACGAAGCCTGGCTTGCTGTCGCCCATGTAGATGCAAGACAGGGTTTAGGCAAAATTTTCCTGGCCTCACCGCTCAATCCAAAAGATCTGGCCAATATGGTAAAGCAACAGGATAGCATCGGCTGGGATGATCGAAAAGGAGGAATCAGTGCCACCCGTAATCTTAGAATCGGTAGTATCATTTTACAATCAAAACCCCTACTTTCTCCGGATAAAGACCTGATCAAAGCAGTGGTGTTGAAAACACTAAAAGAACAGGGCAGCACTTTGCTGAATTTTGATGAAGCGGTACAGTCATGGCAAAGTAGAATTCTCAGCCTTAGCCAATGGCGGCCCGAAGAAGCATGGCCGGATGTGAGTACAGCAAAACTTTTGCAGACCTGCGACGCATGGCTTAGTCCCTACCTGGACGATGTCAAAACGGAAGAAGACTTGTGGCGGATAGACCTTCATAAAATTTTACAATATGCCCTTGATTATGAACAGCAAACACTGCTCGAAAAGCTGGCTCCGCAGCGACTGGAAGTGCCCAGCGGTTCTAAAATTGAGTTGAGCTATGCCGCCAATGCTACACCACCAATTCTTGCTGTGCGGTTGCAGGAAGTCTTTGGCCTGGCAGATACTCCTACCATCAATGAAGGAAGAACTCCGGTAGTGATGCATTTGCTTTCTCCAGGTTTTAAACCGGTACAAATTACCAAAGACCTGCGCAGCTTCTGGGACAATACTTATTTTGAAGTAAAAAAGGAGCTTCAACGCAGGTATCCTAAACATGCCTGGCCCGATAATCCATGGGAAGAACAGGCCATTAAAGGGCCAAAGAAGCGAAAGATTTAAAGGAACTTATTCATCAAAAAGATCTTTCAACTCCGCCAGAATTCCATTGATTTCTGCTTCTTTTACTGCGAAAGCATCATCGTGCCTGGCATTGCTGGCATAATGTTGCCAGTGTTTTTCTGCTTTTCTAATAGTTCTCGGACTGATATCAAATTCTGTGTAATCAAGCAGCAGTTTGGCCATGGCCTGCACCTTCAAACTGCCAAAAAGGTAAAGCCTAAAGATGTCAACAAATTTCTCGCTGATATCAAACCCTTCCAGCGCTTCTACAAAAGCGCCTTTGCCATCCGTCAATTGTTTGTCATGTATCGCCTCCAGTAGAGGGTCAAGTGCTGCAGCATTGTCTTCCATCTTTGATAAGGCACGGGCTGCCAGGTGGCGGGTATCAATATTTTCTGAGTACAATAACTTCAGCATGGTCTGCAGCACAAAATCGCTATTCAAAGCGGCAAGTCTGTCTGCAATGCGATAAGCTTCCTCTTCCTGAGGATCTTCCATTCTGGCAATTAGCGCTTCAATTTCTTTTTCTTCCATAACATTTAATATTCCTCAACAGTACTACAATATTAAGCATGTTTTCATTACTTGCCGAATTAATCCCTCAACATTCATTATGCGAAAAAAGCTTTCGGTAGACACAGCTCAGGATTTCTTGCATATACTGCAGGAAAAGGATTTTCATGAGCAATATGAGCAGGCAAAACACCAGCTTAATTTTCTGGATGAACAGCATGAACCTTTGTTGAGTTTGCGACTGCCGCTGCATTACTGCTATGATGCAGACAGCAGAATACTACACCATGACGAAGACCATGGCATTATGCTGGTTTTGATACAGGCCGGAAGTTGTGCTGTAGGTTACTTCGCCGGGGAAGACAATCTTGCCCATAAAGTGATCAAGTCCTATATGGTCAGGAAAAAACAGGGAAAAAGCCAGATTAAGTACGCTAAAACGAAGGGCAAGTCCAGGGCTGGCTCAAGAGTGCGGCTGTCTAATGCGGAAGATTTTTTTACCAATATCAGTACTAAACTGGAAGAGTATGTTGATGCTTTTGAGGTAGATCGTATTGCCTTAAGCTGCTCCAAAACACTTTGGCCCTTTTTCTTCAACGCTAAAAATGAACCTCCCTTTACAGCTAAAGACGAGCGGATCATCAAAATTCCGAAACATGTGCATACGCCCAACTACGAAATATTATTGCAGACACATCATTTTCTGATGCAGGCGGAAATACAAACTTTACCAGAGAAT
>JBGSXH010000371.1:0-2922 GCA_041751515.1 Cyclobacteriaceae bacterium
TTACAAAAGGATTTGTAAGCACTAAGCTCAGGAAGTGCGGCGTATACTTCACTGCGATAGGTAATTAACCTATATCGATTAAAGCTTATTTCATGATCCAGAACACAGATTTTACCCTCAATATCCAAGGCTTCCAGTTCAGGGAAGATTTTCTTCGCATCTCCGACACCCCCAAGACTATCATAAACTTCATCAAGCAATTGAAGCTGATTTTGATCGAAAACTTTATACCACTGATACAAATTTATGGCTGGCTCGCGACAATAAATTCCTTCTTCTTCAATGAGTCTTTGTATGGCAAGTATTTTAACGTGCATTCACTATACTTTTTTCCAGGTAGTCTGTCTGTAGTCTTCTCCCCGACTAATTAGGGCGTCAGGTTGCAGTTATCAGGGACAGTTGCAGAAACGATGGTAGAACATTCGTTTTGGTCGTACACAGTAATTCTATAATCACCCGCAGATAGATTTTCTAAGATCAATTCATCTACAATATCGCCATCATTAAGGCTATATTCATAAGGCGGTGTACCACCATTCACACTATAATTAATTGCACCTGAACTTTGGTTGCACTGCGCTTCAATGATTGAATCAATTTCCACACTGAATGCTGTGGCTCTGCAGGGGCTTTGTGCATCGATCGTTTCTCTATCACAAGCTGAAAAACCAATGCTTAGTAGAAAAAGAGAAAGTATCAGGCTTTTTGTCATCATATTTTAAAGGGAAAACCCATTACTATTTAAAAAGGTTTTAAAAAGATTCCGATGCAAAATCTAGCTGCCAAGTATGGTCTGGAAGTAAAGTCACAGTAGCCTGATGCTGATAGGCTTCAATCTTTTTACCCCATTCTTCCGGAGAAATCATACTAAGAAAATGTTCTCCACCATTTCTTTCATACAAATAGTAAGTATTCCCAATTTGCGGCTGAAAGCTAAGCTTTGCCTGGTAAATTTTTTCAGATACGGTCACCCTTTTCTGAATTCTTTTCGCCTGCTCTGCCAGTGTTTGCATTTGCTCGTACAGCTGCCCCATTTGCTGCCCTGCCTGTGCCTGCATCGCTTTTAATGCTTTTCCTTTGATTTTACCCTCATCTTCAGGTCGCACGGCAACACTTCCCACATGATGAGGAAATGCAATCAGTCCAGGACGATCAGTTACTTTTTCCTTTTCTTTCTCAAAATCTATCTGTGTAATATCTATCTTTCGGCCTATTTTGCTCATTTAAACAAGGGGATTTAATGGTGAAAATAAACGCGACTGCGAAGGTGCTAAACTTTCCTCCATATGAGACTTGCTACCAGGAAAAGTGGTTCGTCGGGACATGTCGTACACAATCATGAGCACTATCACAAAGAATACAATACTGATAATTAAAAATACTTTTTTCTTTTTGTCCATTGATCTTATTCGCTTATCCTGCAGTTTCGGTACGATAATGCTCCGGCGGATTGCCAATCATTTTTTTCAAAAACAGGGTATAAATCTTTATACCTTCCTCTAATGCTTCAAAGGAAATCCTTTCATCAACGCTATGTACAGATTCAATCATTTCCTGGCTCATGATGGCTGGAATTAAGCCATAAACAGGAATATTAAATTCTCTAAAAAAACTGTTGTCTGTTGTAGCAGGAAACAAAATGGGCAGCACAAAACTGTTTTCATACTCTTCGGTAATCACAGTTTTTAACATTTCATAAGCATGTTCGGGCACCGTAGGTTCCGCTTGCGGACTTTCGTTCATAACGGTAATTTTAATGTGAGGTTCGTCTAATAGTCGTTCAAGACGCTTAACAAATTGTTTCCTATTTGTTCCCGGCAATAATCTGCAATCCAGATATGCGACACTATTGCTGGATATTTTATTGGGTGGCCCCGGCGGATTGTAAATATTGGTTACAGTAATGGTATTAGTCACAAGCGATCTGTAAAGGGGGTCGTTCTTTACATAGTTTTTCACAAAAGGATTAAAAATTCCCCAGTTAATCTTTCTCACAAAAAAACCTCTGATGCCCTTTTCTGCCTTACCGATTTCGCGAAACATCGTACGTGTCGTTTTATTGAAGCGCAAACGCATACGACGGTTATGGATATTATTAAGTGCAGAAACCATCAGCTTATTAGCATGATTGTTGGAAGGCGTAGCTCCATGGCCAAAAGATACTTTATCCAGTTCCAGCCTTAACCATAGCGAGGCTTTCTCTGCTACAGAAACCCCGAAAACTTTGCCATCAGGATTACCACTAAGAACTCCCTGAAGGCCGGAACCACCTTCTCCTAAAACTACAACAGGATTAAGTTTGTCAAGATGCTTTTTTACCAGCTTTGCAGCACCCTTCTCCCCTCCCTCTTCCTCATTTGAAACGCAAAGCAAGGTAATATTATAGGGCAAATCTTGCCCCTGATAATTCTCAAGAACATTCAGCATTGCCATTAGCTGCATTACTCCAAGACCTTTGGCATCTATTGCTCCTCTACCCCAAACATAGCGATCATCAATAACACCATGAAAAGGATCATACTGCCAGTCATTCACATTTCCAATTGGCACCACATCAATATGATGCATTAAAATGATATTGGGCTTTCCTTCCTCCAATGGAAACAGCGAAGCAGTAAAATTATATTCATCTTCTTCCTGACTGAAATAAAAGACATTAAGATTGTTTTTTTCACAATATCTTGCAAAAAATGCACCTGCATCGCGCTCATTGCCTGTTACAGAAGGGTACTGTATGTATTCACTTAAAAACTGAATTGCTGCCCAATTTCGATCTTCATTCACTGTTTGTCCATCGGCCAGCCTAGTCAGGCTACCTGCAATAATTAGAAGAAAGACAAAGTGAAATTTATTCATAATTACATTTTGGGTTCCAACCACAAAAGCAGCAAACCGCAGACAATTAACATATAAAACCAGATA
>JBGSXH010000372.1:0-4129 GCA_041751515.1 Cyclobacteriaceae bacterium
GACTTTCCTTCTCCCTTATAACTGCTCAACATACCCACTACAAATGGATAGGGGTTTTCTTTGTCTTTTTGATAAGCCTTCATGAGCAATTGACGGGCGAGTAAGTTGCCAGCCTGGACAAATGCTGTGGCATCTTTCCCTCCTGGCTTTTTAGGAGCAACAGGCATGGAGCCAAAAATTGGATAACCCGTCTGCATCTTTGCCAAAGCTGTATTTTTGACATCGGAATTCAAAAATTCTTTTCCGACCATAATACTGCAGGCCATGAAGAAAGCACCAAAAGCACCAAAGACGACTAATAAGATTCGTTTGCTTTGTAAAGGTTCAAGGGGTAAATAAGGAGGATCTACGACTCTCAGCTGAGAGTTGATATCTACATTCTGCTCAGCAAGTTTGCTTTGGTTAAGATTTTCGAGGAGCGCAAAATATTCTTTCTCTGCAAGCGTAATTTCGCGCTCCAATTTTCGCAGGTCGGCGCCAAGGGGTGCAGCCATATTATAGGCTTTCTCCCGCTCATTTTTTTGACTTCCTTTAGTAGTAAGCCTGCCTTTTAATTCTTCCAGACGAATGGTATGCTTCACCCAATCTTCCAACAATCCACGGCTAGAAATACCTTCTGCGGTATGCGTTTTTGTATAGTAAGCATCCATGCTGTTTTTTAGAGCATTTGAAATGCTGTCGGAGGCTGTTTTTAAGGCAGTCAACTGTCTGTTGCTTGCCTGGTCTGTTTTAGATTTGTTAAACGTTTCCAGTTCAGAAATCTTAGAATTGGTAGCGGCAAGACTTTTGCGTAATTCTATTATTTCCTGGCTATAGAGACTGGTAGCATTCCTGTCTTTAAGACTAGCCTCTACGGCTTTTAAAGCTGCCTGGGCTCCGGCATACTCCAACTCAAGTGCGTTGTATTCGGCTATGAGCAGTTGTTTCTCTTCAGTAAGGCTGGTTACTTGTTCGTCGAAATTGATAATCTGGTTATCCTTGTGAAAGTTGAGTAATTTCTGTTCAGCGTCCTCCAGTCGGTCATAAGCTTTGTCTGCGCGCTGTTGAAAGTAGCTGGTGACAGGTTCATTCTGGCTTTGCATCAGTGCACGATTCTTATTCATGAAAATATCATTTAACACTAGCAGGGTGTGACGACTCATCGCTGCATCATTAGAAGTGTAAGATATTTTCACCAGGTCAGTACCGCCTTGGAGACTGGGCTCAAAGTTAGAAAGGGCAGACAAAGAGTAGCCTGGTATTTCCGAGCTTAATATTTGATTGATCGGATTGCTACTGTTTTTGTTTGCATAGGCTTCAAGGTTATCCGCGGTTTCTTCAACGGTGTTGCCAATGACTTCCTTTCGTAAATCCATTGGAAATAGATGTGCCAATTTTTCATAGCTTTCCTCACTTAAAAGGTCGGGGTCATGCGCTGGCAACATCAGGTGGGTAGCCATTAATCTAAAAGAAACCATTTTACGCGTTTCTCTGGAAGTTACCAGTTTGAGCAGGTTATTAGCTTTGGAATTTTGCCCATGAGGCTTGTCTTCCATCAGTTTAAATCCTGACGCGATACCAGTGTAAATGGTGGTTTCGGAAGTATATTCTTTTTCCTGGTTTCTTGTGAAAAAGAATATAGACATGGCAGTCACTAAAGGTATGGTAAGCAATAGCAGCCAGTTTCTCCGTAATATTCGATAAATATCTTGTAATGTCATCATTTGTAAAAGTTCATAAAGTCTACAATGCGCATATCTATGAGTTCTTCCAGCATCATGAAAGATGTTTGGTATCGCACTTTGGCAGTACCGTGTCCTATTGCTGCAGCGGAATAAATTTCGTTAATCCTTGCCATATCAGTAATGAGAATTTCACCATCGTGCAATTGTTTTTCTGCCATTTGGTAGTGAATATTGGCCGATTGTAAAGCTTCCTGCCTAAGCTCCAACTCTGCTTTGGCCACTGCAATTTCCTGGTAGAGCAGAATTACTTTTTCTCTAAGTAGTCTCACCTCTATTTTTTCTTGTGCCTTTGCCTGTACAAGATTCATTTCCTGAACATTGATCTTGTTTTTTCGACTAATAATTCTGTCTAGCGGGAGGCTGGCAGTGAATCCAATATTATACAAACCTACAGCAGGTATGGCAAAAGGATTGACGCTAGCAGCACCACCTGCTGCGTCCGTTCCCACTAAATTGATAAGGGTCCCGTAGCGGTACCCTCCGCCAAAAGCAAGACCACTACTAATTTCTTTTCTTGCAATTTCTTTGTTTTCAATAGCGATTTGCTGTGCTGCTTCATTATGTGCTAGTTCTGGTGCACTTTCCATCGCCTGTTGGACTAAAAGCGGGATAATTTCTTCAGTATTATCAAAAAATCGTTCCTGCCAACCAGGCTCAAAAATCTGCTCTGTCACTTGCCCGAAGCTAGGGGTGCCTGACAAACAAATCATTGCTAGGAATAAAAATCTTAAGCTCATATAAAGTATGGTTTGTTCAAGACGTATTTACTGTGAACAATATGAAGTGTAGCAGAATGCAGTAATTACACGTTTTCGGTTTGTCGTAAAGCCGCGAAGGTTTTGCGGAAAATTTTATAGTCCAGTCCAAAAGAAACGGTCTTTGCGTATTCTGTATCCAGTTTTTTACGTTCCAGGTCGGTCATGTCTTTTTGACCTCTTTTCGTTACCTGCCATAAGCCAGTAATGCCAGCAGGCGCCAGGAATCGCAATGCCCAGTCATCTGTAGTCAGCAGCTCTGCTTCATACAGCGGTAGCGGTCGGTTGCCAATTAATGACATATCGCCCTTTAGCACATTGAAGAGCTGTGGCAGCTCATCGAGGCTAGTATTGCGTAAGAATCTTCCTAATCTCGTGACGCGCGGATCATTTTCAATTTTTATGAAAGATGCGTTCTCTTTGTACTGGTTTAGCTTTGCAAGCTCCTGCAATTCCTTGTCGGCATTGGTACGCATGGTTCTGAATTTATAAAAATTGAAAACCTTATAACTTTTGCCAGCTCTTTTTGAGATATAAAATATGGGTCCTTTTGAGTCCAGCTTTATAAGTAGTGCAATCATACCAAGAAAAGGGGATAGCGCCACTAGAGCTAGTCCTGATGTGATCGCATCAAATATGCGCTTCAGAGGAAGAACAGCCACTTTATTATTGGTATATGCTTCAGCATTAACGGAAGATTTGGGTATGTTTTTTAGTACCGTTATAATATTGAGTCGGTAATGGATATCTTCAGCATTAGCAGGCAAAAGGAAAATATCGTCAATACCATAATCATACGCCTTACGCTGTAATTCTCTATCAGCTATTTTTGATAGAATAATGAAGGTCACCTGTTTTTCCAGTTTGGCAAACTTCAAAAACTCAAACACAGTAAATGCACTTCCGTCCATCATACGATCATCGCACATGATGATATCAGGAAGTTGTTTCTTGAACTGGTGCATCTGCTCAAGCCAGGAGATTGACTTCGACACATTGAGAAATGACATACCTTCATAGCCTAGCGCTATGAGCTCCTGGCATACAAAGCGGCTATTACTGCCAATAAATAAGATTTTTTGGGTTTGAATCATGGTAGGCTAAGGTTGAAATTGTAAAAAATTATTGACGATTCACTTAAAAAAAATACCTCAGTTTGCAGCTACTGTACTGAATTTTTGGCGGAGTTTATCCAATAATGTTTGTGGATTAAAAGGCTTCATAAAGATATCTTCTATCCTATAGTTCTTAAAGGCATGTTTTACATTGCTACTATCGGTACCGGAAATGATATAAACCGGAATGTGTTGGAAGTGCCCACTGGTTTTAAGATTTTTAATGAAATCAAACCCGTCCATTTCAGGCATGAGGATATCCGTGATGATTGCATCAGGCTGTACTTTGCTTTTCATAAGCATCAGTGCTTCAAGGCCATTTCCTGCCGTGTAAATCCTGAAACTTTCTCCCAGAATTTCGCAGAGCAGATTTCTGAAATAGAAGTTGTCTTCCACTAATAATAAAACTGGTTTTTTTTGTTTTGTAGAGAATGCAAACATAGGAGATTGATTATATAGCTGACAGGAATATGTGATGTAATGTTTTCTAAAAAAACAGGGTCAAAACTAAGATAATTTACCCCAGTGTATTTTA
>JBGSXH010000373.1:0-9881 GCA_041751515.1 Cyclobacteriaceae bacterium
CGCTTCCTTTGAACGTGAAGGAAATGCTATCGGAGGGCTCTCTGTGGGAGAACCTGCAGAAATGATGTACGAAACGACAGAATTGGTTTGTGGTATACTGCCAAAGGATAAACCACGTTATTTGATGGGCGTTGGTACGCCTGCCAATATTCTCGAATGCATAGCTTTGGGTGTAGATATGTTCGATTGTGTTATGCCCACCAGAAATGCCAGAAATGGCATGCTTTTTACTACAGAGGGAATTATTAACATTCGTAATGAAAAGTGGAAAAAAGATTTTACTCCAATTGACTTGGCGCTGGGTGGCTATGTGAGTACATTTTATTCTAAAGCCTATTTAAGACACTTGGTGCACTGCAATGAAATGCTTGGCGCACAAATTGCCAGTATTCATAATCTTACTTTTTATCTTTGGCTTGTAGATGAAGCTAAAAAACATATACTTAATGGTGATTTTACCAGCTGGAAAAATAATATGGTAAAGCAATTAATGACGCGGTTGTAGTTCATGAAGATAATTGATCGGTTTATTCTTAAAAAGTTTCTGAGTTCTTTCGTTTTTGTAGTGCTCATTCTGGTGGCGATTATTTGCGTTATCGACATTACAGAAAAGAATGATGACTTTATCAAAAATGAACTTGAGTTTGGGCAAATCGCAGGCTATTACCTGGCTTTCATGCCTTTTGTTGCCAATCTGATCACCCCGATTACTGTATTTATCGCCACAGTGTTTGTAACTGCAAAATTAGCGGGACATACTGAAATTATCGCCATACTCAGTAGTGGTATCAGCTTCAAACGCATGATGCTACCCTACTTTATTGGCGCTTGTATAATTGCTTCTGTAAGTTTCTACCTCACCGGCTGGGTGATACCGGACTCCAATAAATCTAGGGTAGCATTTGAAGTTGAATATATTAAAAAACCATTCAACTATTCTGAAAGGGATATTCACATCAAAATCGCTCCGGAGTCGTACCTGTACATGGAAAATTATAATAACCATGCAAATGTAGGTTACAAGCTGACCCTGGAAACCATTCGCGGAACCGAATTGATCAATAAACTATCAGCGAAGAGAATGGAATGGCAGGATTCTACTCAAAACTGGAAGATTCGGAACTGGACTTTGAGAGAGTTTAATGGATTTGAAGAGATCGTTAAGGATGGGGTAGAAATGGATACCACCCTCCGCATCAAACCCAAAGACTTTGCCAGTACTTATCGATTGGAAGAGTCACTTACCATACCTGAACTGAATGAATATATTGCCGAGTTACGTAATCGCGGTGCAGACGACACCGAGATATATCTGATAGAAAAGTACGTACGCTATACCTCTCCGTTTTCAGTACTTATTCTCACCTTCATCGGGTTGATTGTGAGCGCCAGAAAAAGCAGGGGAGGAGCCGGTTTTCAGATAGCATTGGGCTTTTTTATAGCATTTATTTTTATATTATTTTTTATCATGAGTAAAAGCGTTGCTCAGTCCGGGGCCATTCCACCAGAGTATGCTGTCTGGCTGCCGAATATTGTCTTTTCAATAGTAGGATTAGTAATGTACAAGACTGTTCCAAGGTAATGCAGCCCGGTATTACAGATTATGTAAAGCTTCATTTTATAGTGTTAATCTGGGGCTTTACTGCCATTTTGGGTGTGCTCATCACCATTCCGGCCGTAGAAATTGTATTTTTCAGAACCTTACTGGCAAGTATTGCCCTGGCGATGCTGCTGCTTTACAGGAAAGTAGTCTTTAGCATTGGCAGGAATGCTATTTTTAAAATTTTAGGAACAGGTGTGCTCATTGCTGCGCACTGGATTCTATTTTTTGCTGCAGCCCGGGTAGCAACGGTCTCTGTAACCCTGGCAGGCATGGCCACCTGCTCGCTATTTACCAGTTTTTTAGAACCTATGGTGACAAAACGAAAAATTAAGTCATTTGAGGTTGGTTTGGGCGTGTTTGTACTGATCGGCTTGTACATTATATTTCGATTTGAATTTGATCACGCACTTGGTATTTTCATGGCCCTATGCTCCGCGGCGCTGGCAGCACTTTTTACCGTCATCAATGGCCAATTTACCAGAAAATTCAACCCTTATTTGATCACATTTTATGAAATGATTGGGGCATGTGTCGGTACGTTGGCATTCTTTCCGCTTTATCAGCACTATTTTGCAGTGGAGGGGCAGCTTCAACTTTTCCCTACCGATATGGACTGGGTATATATCGTGATTTTGGCCGTAGTTTGCACTGTTTATGCCTATTCAGTATCTGTAGAGCTCATGCAAAAAATATCGGCCTACATGTTGAATCTGACTGTGAATCTGGAGCCGGTGTACGGTATCGTCCTGGCTTACCTGATTTTCGGAGCGGATGAAAAGATGACGATCGGCTTTTATATCGGGACTAGCATCATTTTATGCAGTGTATTAGCCTATCCACTATTTAACAGGAGGTATAAAAGAAAAGCGCTTGAGCTCGATCCGCTACGGTGATGTTATAGCAGGGCCAATTTCGTGATATATTTTTCAGGAAGTTGCAGCGCTTCAACTTCTGGTTTAGTTTTGAACAAAGCATAAAAAGCAGCTCCCGAACCTGTCATGCTCGCATAGCTTGCTCCGGCAGCGTACAACTTCTCTTTTAGCAACTTCAGTTGTGGGTACCTTGGCAAAATAGAATCTTCAAAATCATTGTATACAATATCTTTCCATTTTTCCACGGGCTGCGCTAAGGTAGCTGCCAAATCGTACTTTGGTGAGGAAGGTTTTACGCCACTATAAGCCTCTTTGGTGCTAATATGCTGGTCAGGAAATATCATCAGTATATGATAGCCTCCCAGGTCGACGGTGAAAGGAGTGAGTGTTGTCCCGGTATCAGAAGCAAGCACTGGTTTGTTTTTGATAAAAAAAGGGCAGTCACTTCCAATGCTGGCTGCATAGGTTTGAAGTTTTACGTCCGAAAGCTGTAAAGAAAAGGCTTCGTTAAGCCACTTTAAAGCAAAAGAGGCATCTGCAGAACCACCACCCAGGCCGGCACCAATAGGAATAAGCTTATGAAGGTGCATTTTCACCGGTGGGATATCAAAGTCTGCTTTTAGCAAATGGTATGCTTTCAGGCATAGGTTGCTGCCACCATCTTCAGGAATAGGGATGCCCGAAGCCGTAAAGGTTGTATTACGCTCGGTAGGTACAATTTCCAAAATGTCTGTCCAGGGAACAGGGTAGAAGCAGGAGCGAATGTCGTGGTAGCCATCTTTACGACGGTTAATGATTTGAAGACCAATATTTATCTTGGCATTTGGGAAAAGGAGCATTGCTAAAAGTAAGGTGCCGGTAGTATACCGGCACTTTGATAAGGTTATTATTTGTTTTTAGTAAGCTCAGCTACCATTTCTTCGGTAATACCACTGGCGGAAAAGCCACCATCGTGCATCAAATTTTGCATAGTGACCATGCGGGTAAAGTCTGAGAATAAGGAAACAACATACTCGGCACACTGCTCTGCATTGGCATTGCCTAGAGGAGACATTTTATCTGCATAGTCATAAAATACATCGAAACCGCCTACACCCGTTCCGGCTGTTGTCATGGTCGGCGACTGAGAAATGGTATTTACCCTCACGTTCTTAAGTTTCCCAAAACGGTAGCCGTAAGATCTTGCTATAGATTCCAGTACAGATTTGGCCTGTGCCATATCTGAATAATCCGGGAAAGTACGTTGTGCAGCAATATAAGAAAGGGCAAGAATAGAGCCCCATTCATTCATGACATCCATTTTTTCAGCAACCTGCATCACTTTATGGAATGACAAGGCAGAAATGTCGAGGGTTTTCTGGAAGAAGTCGTAGTTAAGATCTCCATAGCTTCGATTTTTGCGGACATTGGGACTCATGCCAATAGAGTGGAGGATGAAGTCCAGCTTACCGCCCAAAACTTCCGTGGACTTTTGGTAAAGATTTTCAATGTCTTCTACAGAAGTAGCATCTGCAGGAATTATTTCTGCACCGCATTGTTCACCCAATTTCTGTATCTCTCCCATGCGCAATGCAACTGGGGCATTGGTCAGTGTAAACAAAGCACCCTCTTCCTTCGCTTTTAAAGCTACTTTCCAGGCGATAGATTTCTCATCTAATGCACCAAAAATTATTCCTCTTTTACCTTTTAATAAATTATAAGCCATACTGTTTATGGGGTTTGAATGAATGAAAGCTTTGTTTGTATCGTAAATATAAGCGATTGCTAGTAAATACTCAGCATTAAATCTTTAGCACTTTGAATAGCTGCTGGCCCTGGCTGGTCTCCCCCTATCATTTTGGCAATATTGTCTATCCGCTCTTCATCATTGAGTTTGCGAATTTTGCTAATGGTTTTATCCGCAGAATTATCTTTATAAACAAAATAATGAGCATGACCTCGGGCTGCAATCTGAGGTAGATGACTAATAACAATCACCTGATGATTCTTTGCCATTTCCTTCATCATAACCGCCATTTTTAAGGCAATTTCTCCACTAATACCTGTATCAATTTCATCAAAAATGATGGTCGGCAACAAAGTTTTATCTGCCAACAGGTACTTTATGCAGAACATCAGTCTGCTAAATTCTCCTCCAGAAGCCACTTTTTTTAATGGCTGAGGTTTACTGCCCTTATTGGCTGCAAAAAGGAAATTAATTTCATCAACACCATTTTGCTGAGGGGGAACGGCAGTCTGGGTAATTTGTAATTTGGCGTCTGTCATGCCGAGCGTCGACAATAGTGCTTCAATACTTTTTTCAAAAGTAGGAATAGCTGAGGCCCTTGCTTTGGTCAAAGTCGCACCCTGGGCTAAAGTTGATTGCTCAGCTTCTTCCATTTGGTCTTTGGCATCTGCAATAGCATCTTCCATATTGGCTGCTTTATTAAGCTTTTCTTCCAGTGTTTGTTGTAATTGCAGCAATGCCGCTACCGTATCGACCCTATGCTTTTGCTGAAGCTGATAGATAAGATCGAGTCTTTCTTGTGCTTCTTGAATCTTTTCAGGATTGTACTCGATTTCGGTGGATTCCTGTTGTAGCGTATCATAGATATCCCGCAATTCTATGCTGGCGCTATTGAGTCTTTCCAGCACAGGCTCAAAGCGTGGGCTTAACCGGGCAGCACTTTGTAGCAGCTGTACTGTTTGCTGCAACTGCCCAATAATGCTAAAATCCTGCTCCTCCAGCAACGCAGCTGCCTCGTGCAGTTTCAGTTTAATTTCTTCAGCATGCTCTAGTGTCTCCAGGCTTTCCTCCAGTTTGAATTGCTCGTCAGCGACCAGCCTGGCATTGGCTAACTCATCAAATAAAAACTGATGATAATCTTTTTCCTGGTTGATGGCTTCCGCCTCAGCCTGTAATGCTTTCCAGGTCTTCTTATGCTGAATAAAACTATTGTAATGTTGTTTGTAGCTTTTTAAAAGCGGTTCAGTTTTCGCAAATGTATCGAGCGCTGTCAGTTGATAATCAGCATCTCCAAGGGTGAGTGTTTCATGTTGAGAATGGATGTCCATAAGCTTCTCACCGATCCCTTTTAACGTTTCCAATCTTACGGGTGTATCGTTTATAAAAGCCCTGGATTTTCCTGAGGGACTTATTTCCCGGCGAATGATACAAAGGCTGTCGTAATCGAGATCTTCATTGGCAAAAAGTGACTGCAGGTTATAACCCTCTATCAGAAAATTTCCCTCTATAATACATTTTTCGCCTTCATCTAAAAGACTTTTGGTATCTGCGCGCCTGCCCAGGAGCAAACCGATAGCACCGAGCATAATCGATTTTCCGGCCCCGGTTTCGCCAGTAATAATATTAAGCTCTTTGTCTGGTTGCATTTGCAGCTCCCTGATGAGGGCATAATTCTTAATATAAAGGTCTTTGAGCATTGCTATGATAAAAATTGTTTTCTACCAATGCATATCTCATCATTGGTTGTGTGAATTTATTCAATCTACAGGGAAAGCAGTAATTTACGTACAATAAAATGGGAATTTTATTGTACGATGCTTCTGTACTTAGCCATCTTTGTAGGATCGATGGCCGTGAGGATATTATAGGCTTCTCTTCTGATCTGCATATCTCCCTGAGAAAAAATATTTACCAATTCATCATTTTTCGCATCGAGGAAGGCGATTGTTAATATTGAGTTAGGACTGACATCATTAACAGATTTCACTTTTTTCAAGGACGCCACAATCGCTTTTCTGGCTTCATCGGGCTTCTCCACGAAGATGTCAAGGCCTTGACGATGATAGTCATAAATAGCTTCTCTTAAGGGCTCGAACTGCTGATTCATTAGATTATCGGCCAACCAAAACCTGTTTCTGTTGCCATCAAATTGTCTCCAACCTGCAAAATCCGTTTGCTGAGCCAGTGTTACAACATTATTGGCTTTATCTATAAATTTTTGTCCGCCCAAAGGCGAGAAAGAATCGTAGTCCATTGCTAAAACGATATAGGCATAATAGGCAAGCATAGCCGTCAGGTTGGTCGTAAAGCTATTGTCGTTGAAATCTAAGGGTTGAGATTCGGTGTAGGCAAAATTCCACTGGCGGTCCGCAAAATTAAGCAGGATGGTTTCAATATTTGTATTAAAAACGGGCCTTGCAGCTTGCACCTGAACCTCTGCCTGAAAGTTTCCCATGGAGGGCATGCTTCTGATATTGATAATGAGATTGCATTTCACCCTTTCGTCCAGCTTGAAATCATCATTGCTCCACCTTCTGTTATTGATGAATTCGGCAAAAGCGGTTTCCATGTCCTGAAAGATTCTCCGGTCAGTAGTTTGTACAGCTTCAGCATTGATAGCCACGGTACAATTAATTTCTTGCCCTTTTAGGGGTTTCGAGATGCCCAGTAGAACGACACAAGCGAATAACAGCAAAACTACAGTTTTTGCTTTAGCATTAATATGAAATAAAAACGAAGAGTTTTTTATCATGAAGCGCCTATTTCTGATTACTGGTCAATTGAGAATAAAGCATTCAAGGTATCAACTGAATGATTGCGTTCAAAATATCCTTTGCTACATCTGACTTACTTTTTAACTCAAATTTTCTGATATTATTATCCTTGTCAATGAAGCTTACCTTATTGGTATCGTGATTAAACCCGGCTTGCTCATCATTCAAGGAATTAAGTACTACGAAGTCAAAATTCTTTTTGACTGCTTTTTGATAGGCATGCGTTTCTTCTGACTCAGTTTCGAGTGCAAAACCTACAGTAATCTGCTTTTCGCGTTTCTTTTTGCCCAACTCCAGCGCTATATCGATCGTTTTCTTGAGTTTTATTTCCAGAGGCTTATCACTTTTAAATTTCTGTTTGTAAGGGTTGCTGGGCGTATAATCTGCAACAGCAGCAGCAAATATAGCAATGTGGGAATGTTCAAAATATTGCTCCGCCTGCTGGTACATTTCCTGTGCAGAAGTGACTTTTATTTGATGAATGTTATGATGTCTTGGCTGCAAATGTCCTGGTCCATTAATCAAAATGACCTTTGCACCTAAGCTGGCAGCCGTTTCAGCAATGGCAAAACCCATTTTTCCGGAACTATGGTTGCCAATAAACCTGACCGGATCTATGGCTTCAAAGGTTGGTCCTGCAGTGATAAGCACCTGTTTTCCAATTAGCGACTGATCCTTATTGATTGCCTCGGTGATGAGTGTAAATAACCTTTCGGGCTCTTCCATTCGGCCTTGTCCCGATAGCCCACTGGCCAATTCACCGGATTGTGCAGCGATAATGGTCACACCATCCGACTCAAGCTGACGCAGATTTCTTTTAGTGGAGGGATGTTGGTACATGTCGAGGTCCATGGCGGGGGCAGCCATTACCGGGCACCGTGCAGATAGATATGTAGCAACTAAAAGATTGTCGCAAATGCCATTGGCCATTTTGCCAAGGGTATTGGCACTTAATGGCGCAATAATTATCATATCTGCCCATAAACCTAAAGCAACATGATTATTCCATTCCCCGGTATTGCCTTTCGTAAAACTGGTAAGAACAGGGTTTTTGGATAGGGTCGAAAGGGTTGTTGGCGTCACGAAGCTATGAGCAGCTTCCGTCATAATCACCTTTACTTCAGCACCTGCCTTCATAAGCAAACGCAGCAGCATCGCAGTCTTGTAAGCTGCAATGCTGCCGGTTATGCCAATAATAATTTTCTTATCCTGAAGCGGAAGCATCAGTACTATAGGTTCATATCTTCATCAGGTCTTCTGAACATCAGCTCCTCATTTACAAACTCGTCTGTAGCCGTAGTGGTAGGCTTAGGCATGCGCTCGTAAAATTTAGAGATTTCTATTTGCTCTCTGTTTTCGAAGATTTCTTCAAGATTGTCTACTGTTGAGGCAAACTCAACCAATTTGCCACTTAGCTCTTCTTTCATTTTAGTAGCTACCTGGCGAGCTCTTTTGGAGATAACACTCACAGACTCATAAATATTGCCAGTAGGTTCGGCCATTGTTACGAGATTTCTGGTGATTAGAGATGAATTAGTAGTTGCCATAAATATGTCTATGCTTAAAAATTAGATTAATTTTATTGCTGGTTGCCTAAAACGTCCAGCGTAGGGTCACTGTATTCATTATATTCCGGAGTGTCAGATTCAGTATTTGCTGGCAGGTTTTTGGTCGCCAGCTTCTCTGCTTCATTAATGCTCGTGCTATAATAATTTTGTGCAGTTCTTAAATACTTGCTATCAGGATATCTGTCGATAAATTCCTCATAAAACTCCATCACTTGCTGGTATCGTTCCCTTTGTACAGTTTCGATGCTTTCTTTTGCATAAGTGTACTGCGTTTCGATCTTCAAATAGCCTAGTTCTTCGTTATAATCGGAATCCGGATACTCATTTTCAAAGCTGTTGATAGCTACAATAGCAGCTTTCAAACGATTAAGCTGGTAGTAGAGTTTTGCATTTTGATATGCTTTCGTTTCCAGCTTTACTTGCAGGGCATCGATGATTTCATTTGTTTGCTCGGCATATTCACTATATGGAAATTTGTTAATGAATGACTGAAATGCCTGGATGGCTTCATAAGTGCTAGCCTGGTCCAGGCTTGCTGAGGGGGAGTCCATATACAAAGAATAGGCTCTCATATACATGGCTTCCTGTGCCTGTTCACTTCTTGAGAAAGTTTCGTAGAATGTCTTGAAGTAAAAGGCACTTTCAACAAATAATTTTCTGTGGTAATGCGCATAAGCATATAAAAACTGCACAGTTTCAGCTTCTGCGGATCCTTTCACGATGGGGGTTAGTTCTTCGAGTAAAATACTGGCTTTGTAATAATCTTCTTTATCATAATACTCTTTTGCAGCCTCGTATTTCACCCGCCAGTCGTCGCTCTTCTGAACTTTTCTAAACTTACTACAGCCGCTGCCCACTAGCAGTAGCATACTAAGAAATAGATAAAATGCTGATTTCGTTTTTAACATAAGGTGCAAATATACTAGGCTTACAACTAATAAGCAATGAGAACTGATACTATGCTATTATTATCTATCAACTAAGCTCTCTTAAATATATTGCAGTTTAACGCCGGATTACCATTTTTTTCGTGATAACATTTTCATTTCCTAGCTTTAAAGTATAGAAGTAAACTCCGGGATTTATGTTTGAGGTGGAAATCTTCAATTGTCTATCGTAAGCAGGCAGTGGAAACTCGCCAATATCACCTCCCAGAACGTCGTGGATTACAATATATGCCTGAATATCCCTATTGCTGAGCGCGTAATCGAAATGGGCATAATCGTTCACAGGGTTAGGGTAAACATTGCTTACTCTGATCTCATTATTGTCAAAGAGATACTCTTTGCTAATTTGGTCTTTGGTGCCGTCAGGATGCTTATTTGAAACAGGCTCGCT
>JBGSXH010000374.1:0-1834 GCA_041751515.1 Cyclobacteriaceae bacterium
TCAGGTTTATCAATACCCATTCCAAATGCATTGGTACAAACGATTACTCTTGTTTTATTATTGATCCATGCTTCCTGTTTTTTACTTCTCTCTTCTTGTGCAAGACCCGCATGATAATAGTCTGTCGAAATTTGTTGCAACTGTAAAAGTTCACTCAGCTCTTTTGTTCTTCTTCTGCTTTTGCAATACACAATTGAAGTGCCGGTTACTTTTCGCAATACTTCAATTATTTTGTTGATTTTAGAATCAACCTTGAATGCACTGTAAGAAAGGTTTGCTCTTTCAAATGATTGACGGTACGTTTGGTGATTTTGAAATTCCAGTTTTTCGCCAATATCTTTTTGTACTTCAGGAGTGGCTGAAGCCGTTAATGCAAGCATTGGTACATCCGGCAATTCTTCACGAAGTGCAGCGATACGCAAATAGGGCGGCCGAAAATCATAGCCCCACTGCGAAATGCAATGTGCTTCATCAACTGCAATCAGATTTACTCCTAAACCAGGCAGGTATTCTTTAAACAATGCTGACTCTAATCGTTCGGGAGAAACATATAAGAATTTGCAGTTGCTTTCGCTTGCTACTTTGAAAGTGTTTATTACTTCTTTTCTGCTCATGCCGGAATAAACCGCAAAAGCCGTTATTCCTTTTCTACGAAGATTTTCTACCTGGTCTTTCATCAAAGCAATTAGGGGAGAGACTACAAGGCATAATCCATCTTTTACCATTGCCGGAACCTGGTAGCATAATGATTTTCCCCCACCTGTTGGCATTAACGCCAAAGTGTCCTTGCCCTCAAGAATCGTATTAATAATATCCTCTTGCAGCGGACGAAATGAATTATAGCCCCAGTATTGTTTTAATATGGAATGAATATCCGCCATCGTATGCTGTGAATTTATACCTTTTGTGTGTATTAATTTATTCCAAAATATTTCAGGTATTACACCACTTTCTTCACGAACAGACGAACAGAATTAATAGCAAGCACAACATCACTTAATCCCATTACCAATGCGCCAAAAGTAGGAGTAAGGAATCCAAAGGCAGCAACAGGAATAGCAACAATATTATATGCAAAAGCCCAGAAAAGATTTTGTTTGATAGTGAGGTAAGTATGTTTTCCCAAACCTAAAGCGGTAGGCAGATTTTTTAAACCATTATTCATTAATACTACCTGTGCTGACTGTACGGCTATTTGCGAAGCATCACTCATTGAAATACCAATAGTGGCTTTTGCCAATGCCGGAGCATCATTGATCCCATCGCCAACCATAGCAGTTGGCAAGGCCGAACTTAATGCTGTTATCTTGGCTAATTTTTGTTCCGGAGTTTGTTCAGCAATTACAGTGTCAATATTCAGCTCTGCGGCAAGTTCATTGCATTTTTCCAAACGGTCGCCGCTTAATAAAATGGTTTCAATGTTTTTGCTGTGCAGATAATTGATAACTGCTTTTGCTTCCGGTCGTGTTTCATCTTTTACATTAATCCATCCAATCAGCAAATCATTTTTTGTTATATAAACATTATGTGTATCATCTGTTGTTAGTTTATCAGCTATTCTGAATGAACCTGCCCACCAGATGTTGCCATCATTATCTTCCGCTTTCATGCCGAAACCTTTTACCTCTTCTATTTTTTTCCAGCGGATTTCATCTTTCTCTTTCCATTCCTCAGTAATTGCTTTTGCAATAGGATGATTAGAATATTTTTCAAGGCTATATGCGGCCAGCTTGAACTGAGCTTCTTCGATTTGCGATTGGAAGTTTGCTATTTTAAATTTTCCGGTGGTTAATGTTCCGGTTTTATCAAATACAACTCTCTTGATATCCTTAAA
>JBGSXH010000375.1:0-12086 GCA_041751515.1 Cyclobacteriaceae bacterium
GTTTGGTATTCCAGCAGGCAAGATGAGAAGAAGAGAATCGCTAATGAACGTTTAGTACCTTATTATATTCATGTATGACCTCAGAAACCTCAACTATTAAGTTGGGGTTTTTTTCTATACCGTTTCCTATTACAACCACATCTGCACCTGCATCAAAGGCATCTTTAGCCATGTACGGGGTAGTGATTCCTCCTCCAACAATAATAGGGCAATTGACATTTTTGGCAACCTGTGCAATCATACGGCTGCTGACAGCCTTTTTGGCGCCACTCCCTGCGTCCAGGTACATGAGCTTTAATCCCAGCATCTCACCTGCAATTGCAGTACATGCTGCTATGCCAGGTTTATCTGATGGAATAGGTGTCGTATTTGACATGTAAGATACCGTAGTTCCCTGTCCACCATCTATTAAAAGATAGCCAGTCGGCAGAATCTCAAGATTAGACTTTCGTAGAAATGGCGCAGCAACAACATGCTGGCCTATTAACATTTCAGCGTTTCGGCCAGAAATTAAAGAGAGAAACAAGATAGCATCCGCATGCGCATCTAAATGCATGTTGTTTCCCGGGAATAATGTTACCGGAATATTAGAATTGCTTTTCAGGTAATTCACTACCCCTGCAAGCGCATCTTGCATAATTAAACTCCCTCCAACAAAAAAATAGTCCACCCGACACTCCACACATAGCTTTACCAAATTTTGTAATTGGTAATCATCCACAATGTTATCCGGATCAACTAAAACAGACAGTGCTTTTTGCCCTGTCTTTTTTTGTTGAAGTAATTTTTCAAGCATCTTCAGCATCTATAAAGTTATGGTTAGCAAGATACGATGTAAGCCGCTTTCTTCCTATCGCCAGAAATACAATTAAAAGTTGTTGCCAAACGAGTTTGCCAACTGAAAAAGAACCTGACCGCTTGTTGTTATTACCTACTCTCGAGGCAATTTTTGATATAAACCAGAAAAGAAAAATAAACCCTACACCACCCAAAATCCAGGGCTGAGGATTTTCTTTGATTTCATCAGTAATATCGCTTTTAAAGATGTTTACTTTTTCCTTAAACTCATCGTCTTCGTATAAGGAAAGAAGTCTTGTTGCAATAGTTGTAGTATCAATCATAATTATACTTGCTTTAGGGTAGATAAATTCTCTTCATTGTTTAATACTTCGGCTTTCTTATTCATGATATCTTCAGCCTTTTCTGCCTTGGATTTGATCTTTTTTCCAGTAGCCTTTTCTTTAATCTTATTTTCAAGATAACCTTTACTAAACATTATGCCTAATATTGCTAGTATAAGAAAATACAATCCAGTCACACATACAAAGCCCAGGAAACTGCTATCCAAGACATGGTTCAAATACAAACTCAATGATAAGCTGAAGAACATAACAAACATAAGCAGAAAATACAAAATCAACACCCCGCTTATAGCCTTTGCTACTATCTCTATAATTTTACCTTGGATTGAGGCCTTAATGCCGGCAATTTTAGCTTCGAAGAAAGCCTTTATGTTTTCAATTATTTTCATACCAATGATATTAGATTAAAAAGCATAAATAAAAGTCATGAAAGAAAATATTGTTTCGAATTTATTGTATACTGATAATAATTATACCTTAAGGACAAAATTAGGAGGAAAATGTTCAGCCTTACTGGTTAAGGTAGATCAGCAGAAAAGGTAGCAGAAAGAAGGTAAAGATGATGTAAAGAAAGCCTATAATGCGGCGCTGGCTGGTAATCTCTCCCAACCGAGCTGCCAGAAATACCGGAATTTTTCTTAAAAAAGGAAAGGGCAAAAATATCGCTATACCTACCAGGTTGAATAGTAAATGGGCGATGGCAATGCTAAATGCAGCTTCCGATTTTAAAATTGCGGCGAGCAAGGCGGTAATGGTTGTGCCAAGATTAATGCCCATAATAAATGGGAATGCTTTTTTTAAAGATACTTTTCCAGTAGCAACTATGGGCACCATTAGGGAGGTAGTAACGGAACTGGATTGCACTGCAGCAGTAAAGACAGCACCCCATGCCAATGACTTCAGTGGGTTTTTGAAAACAAATTGCCCTAACTTTTCCTGAGATTGACCTATAATGATCTTGTATATTAACCTGGATAGTGCTTTTAATGAAAAAAACAAGGTGATGGTGCTTATCAGTAGCAGCAGAAGTGAATTTGGTATGGCTTCCGATATCGCTGATGTGATATCTCGCATGATGTACTGATCAAACTTAAAATTGGGTAAAAAATCCTGGAAATAATTTTTTGAAAAAGAATCGGATATCCATTGCGCGGAATTTGAGAGTAGATTGAAATAATATTCGAGCGGGAAAAGTAATATCACTAGCAGGATATTAAAAAAATCATGCACGGTTCCTGCTGCTACCGCTTTTCTAAATTCCTTTTTTCTGGTAATGTATCCCAGAGAAACCAGTGTACTGGTAAGCGTGGTGCCAATGTTGGCCCCCATAATGATAGGCACAGCATCACTGAAATTGATACTTCCTGAGGCTACCAAAGCCACGACCATGGAGGTACTGGTGGAACTGCTTTGAATAATTGCGGTAACTAGGAGCCCGATAAACAAACCAAGAAAAGGATTGCTGGTCGCTGTTAGTACCGATGCAGCTACCTCATTGCCTAGTCTGTTAAAAGATAAACCAAGCAAGTCTATAGAAGTCAGAAATATTAAAAGAGCGAATACCGCGGTCAAAACGGTACCAATAATTACCTGCCATCGGCTGGAATTCCTTTGTTGCTTTTCCTCTTCTAAAACTTTATGCTTCATTTTTTGCACGAAAGTATGCTGCTGCCATTTTGGCTTAGGTTGAATAAACAAAATTAATAGACAAAATCTATAATTCTGCACTCTTGGAATAAACTGTATATTAAGTTTTTTTAAATGCAGCGTTTCATGTATGATCCTCTGCGGTGCCGCTGTTATAGATTTGAATATAGTTTGTTACGATTGAGTAGGTCAAATTGAGCCAAGGATTACTAAATTGTTAAAACTCTTGTAGTGATATAACAAATTAGTAATATTGAAGAACCGGCTGTAAAATGCTTTAAAACAGGGTAATGACGTTGTTTTCATTTTATTTCTGATCTGGTCTCGTAAAATCATTTAATAATGAAAAGGCATATTAAAAACATTGATTAGCTTTGTATCCGATTTTGTACAGAAAGCAATTAACTATATTTTCACAAACATTGGTATACTAAGCATCATGTATCTTATCGCAATAAAAAATTTAGGTTTTAATATGGCGCAAAACCGCTTTACCCTCCTGCGGCAGGCTTAGTTTAAGATTCTTCTCATGGCAAAAAAAATTACGGATAAGATTAGTCAGGATAAGCTTTCCAAAGGAGCCTATTCCTTATTTGACATTACCCGGAAAGAAAGTACGTTCATAGCCATGTTGGCTATGTTGATATTTATTTGTGGAGCAGTATCTCCTTACCCACAGGTAGCCATGTGGGTAGGCTTTGCTTTGGCAGGCTATTCTGCGATTGCCAATGACTCTATCCAGACAATAGGTACTTTCATTGCCTCCAATGAGAAAACGAAGTGGTGGGTGTTGTGGCTATTTATAGGGCTTATTTTCGTTGTCACTGCCGGTTATTCATTTTATATGTATGATGGTGACGTGTCTTATCAAAGGTTGGCTACCAAAGGCTTTGAAGAGGCGCCTAGCAGTTTTAGTTTTTTACAGCTTTCCGCACCGATATTTCTTCTCATACTTACCCGAATGAGAATGCCGGTTTCGACCACATTCTTATTACTGAATGCTTTTACCTCTGAGGCAAGTGCTATTTATAGCGTGATGACCAAGAGCTTTTTCGGCTATCTGATTGCTTTTATTGTCGCCATTCTTATCTGGTTCATAGTAGGAAAGTTTGTCAAGCAATATTTTAAGGGGAAGCCAAAAAAGTACTGGCGCGTAATTCAATGGGTTTCTAGTGGTGCCTTATGGTCTGCCTGGGTACAACAGGATGCTGCGAATATTGCCATTTTCTTACCACGAAGTCTCAATATCTATCAGTTTCTGGGATTTACTCTGTATATATTTCTCGGTTTAGGTTTACTCTTTTACCTGAGAGGTGATAAAATTCAAAAAATTGTCAACGAAAAATCAGGTGTTACTGATGTCCGTGCTGCAACGATAGTAGACTTTACTTATGCATTGCTCCTTTTTTACTTTAAGTCATTAAGTACTATCCCCATTAGTACTACCTGGGTGTTTATTGGCTTGTTAGGCGGACGGGAAATTGCTATTGCTTTAAGCAAAAGAAGAAAGGCCAAACAGATCAAGTCACTTAGGGCGAGCTTTAAAATGGTTGGTAAAGACATCACCTATGCGACAATAGGACTAGTGGTTTCCTTGTTGCTGGCGCTGGCGATCAATGAAAGTATAAGAGAAGAAATATTTGGTTCTTTGTTCTGACAGAGTGGACTTCTTTCATTTCATGAGTAAATCATTGTTTTCCATCGCCTCATGGAATCACCTACTAAGCTTTCAATTACTAATAAAGCACCTTGCTTCGAATTTTCATTGTCGATTGGTATGCTTTGACTTATAATTATTTCCGGTATCAATGATGTGGGACCTATACCAGCTGCTGCAGCGCAATTTCGAATGCAGTTTTGGTGATCGCCTTGTTGTCCGACATATTTTGATGACACTTCTTCAATGCTGCATGGATAGTTTTGGAGGTGTCATTGAATATCGCTTCATCAGTGACTTCGATATTGCTGTCCATTAAATAGGCAAAAACCCTCGCCATGCCACAGTTGGCAATAAAATCGGGCAGTAAAGCAAAATGATTGTCTGCGTAATCTGTCGTATTACCAAAGAATATTTGAGGATCATTGAAGGGAACATTGGCACCACAGGCAATTACTTCCAGGCCTGCCTTTTGTAGCATTTCCAGTTGTGCCCGGGTAACAAGACGGGAGGCAGCTGCAGGAATGAATATATCGGCATGTAGCTGCCAGATCTTTTCATTGACGACGTCGAATGGCTGCACATCATCAGCACATAATGTATTACCTGCCCTATTGAGCATGAGCATTCTAATTTTGGCATTGTCCATCCCTGCTGTATCGATCATGCCACAATTCCTGTCAAGGATGCCGACGATTTTGACACCTTGCTGGGAAAGATAATATGCTGCCGCTGCGCCAACGTTTCCCCATCCCTGAATAATGGCTTTTTTGTCTAATATCGTCTCCTGCTTCCACAATGCGTAGTAATGGCGTACCGACTCTGCTACACCATAGCCAGTGATGAGATCGGCAACGGTATATTTCTTTTCCATCGCCGGTGTGTAGTGGATGTCTTCCACGACTTTGGAAACGCCCATTCTCAACTGTCCCAGCTTTTTGATTTTTTGAGGCTCCGAGGCTTCGTAGTGGCCATTAACAACGCCTTCCTGAGGATGCCACAAGCCGTACTCTTCCGTAATGGGAATTACTTCGTGGATTTCGTCGATATTCATGTCGCCGCCTGTACCATAATAGTTTTTTAGTAAAGGAAATACCGCTTTATACCACCTTTGCAGCACACCATGTTTTCTTGGGTCTGCAGGGTCGAAGTTGATGCCGGACTTAGCGCCGCCAATGGCAGGTCCGGAGACAGTAAATTTTACTTCCATGGTTTTTGCCAAGGATTCGACCTCCCTCTTGTCGAGACCCTTGCGCATACGTGTACCTCCGCCGGCAGCACCACCGCGGAGTGAATTGATGACCACCCAGCCTTCTGCTTCGGTTTCCGCATCATGCCATTCAAAAACTATTTCAGGCTTTTTGTTCTCAAATTGCTTTAACAGGGCCTGCATATGGCTCTGATGCTTCTCTAAATCTGTCGACAGTAGGGACATTTTGCTACGCGTTAAGGTAAATGGCAATTATTTTCGCGCAATTTATAAAAATCGGAGCAATAGCATAGAAAATTAAATACAAGCTTGATCGGCTCCTGATAAGTGGGGGGTGTCATGCTGATACTTATTATCAATACGGATGAAGATAGGGGAACTGGGTGTGCGTATACATTTGATCAACTCGTCCATAACTTTAACTAAAGGATTGAATAAATTTATCTGCTTACTGATTATTAGCAGATCTTTATCAAATTGCAGACGCGTAATGTTTAATGAACACTATATATGATTAATGCATCTACAAAGCTAACCGAAGAACAGTTTGCGATCGATATGGGAAACAGCGATATAAAGTTGGGGTTATTCCACAAAGATCGCCTGCTACGACATTGGTACAATCTGGAAGAACGCCAACTTTTGTCGATCATAGGAGCCCGGCCGGAATTGTCAGTGATTATTTTGAGTGTTCGCGATATGCCTTCCTACATCAATGATATGGTAGAGCAGGGAAAGGCCTTTCTTATAGATGGCAACACACCCCTGCCATTTACCAGTATGTACCAGACGCCTGCCACGCTGGGTATGGACAGGGTTGCAGCAGTGGCCGGCGCGCAGCTGCTGTATCCCGGAGAGAACGTCCTTTGCATCGATGCTGGCACCTGTATCACATATGATTTTCTGGATAGCAGCGGCAGGTATCATGGAGGAGCAATTAGTCCGGGACTAAAGATGCGTTTTGATGCAATGCATACTTTTACGGCCAGGTTGCCGTTGGTTTTACCGAAATCTTACGACAATATAGTCCTTGAAGGGAATAGTACAGAAAATGCCTTAAGTAGTGGAGGTTTCTGGGGTATACTCTCGGAGATCGAAGGGATGATACTGCGCTTCAGAGAAAAACACGACAAGCTACGGGTGATAATTTGCGGAGGAAATACAAAATTCTTTGAATCTAAAATAAAAGCGCCCATCTTTGTACATCCCGAACTAGTCCTTGTTGGCTTAAACACAATTTTACGTTATAATGCCTCAATTCATTAAGCGATTATTTTTACTAGGCTGTTTTTTTCTTTGCAGCTTTTCCTCCTATGCACAATGGGTCAATTCGCCTTACTCGATACAGGGAATTGGAGACATTCAGTCGCAGGGCCTGGCGCATAATATGGCCATGGGCGGGCTGGGGATTAGCAATGGGAGCACCTTTTATCTGAATACAATGAACCCTGCTTTGCTAACGCGCAATCAGTTTACGGTATTTTCTGCGGGTATGGAAGGCGTTGTGAAGAACATCAGTACTACGGACGCTGAAGAGCAACACCAGAGTGGCAATGTCAATTATCTTGCCTTTGGTTTTCCCGTGATTCCCAATCGCTGGACGATGAGCATAGGCTTGATGCCTTACAGTACTGTCAGTTATGAGTATGCTACCACAAGAAATTTGACCGATGGCAACGCTATGGCGATTAGCAATTACATGGGTTCCGGAGGGACTACAAAAGCATACTTCGCCAATGGGGTTAAAATTATTGAAAATCTATCCGTGGGTTTCCAGGCTTCTTATATCTTTGGTTCCATCATTGAAGAAGCAGGCGTCAGTATACGCGCTTCGGATAGTCTGCCTGATGCGAATGCAAATTTCTCCTCTGTGAGTTATGACAGAACACAATTCTCTGACTTTACTTTTTCACTGGGTCTGGCCTATAGATTTAACCTAAAAGGCAAAACATTTTTAAACCTGGGTGCCATTTATGAGTTGGAAAATAATACCGGCGTCACCCGATACAGTGCACTTGAAAGAAGAGGTGTGAATAACGCAGCAGTGATTTCCTCCATTGTTTTGGAAGACAACGTCCCGGGCAATCTATTGCTTCCAGCACGTTTTGGAGGTGGTATTTCTATTGAGAGAACTTTTAATTATTTGATAGGGATAGATTTTTCGATGCAGGACTGGTCTGAGTTCAATTCTTTTTCAGGCACTAGTGAAAATATGGGTGAGAGCTTCCAGATTGCATTGGGTGGAGAGTTTATTCCGGATGTTTCTTCTGTAGATAGCTACTTCAACAGAGTAACTTATCGCCTCGGAGGACATTTCGAAAGAACACCTTTTATGGTAAATGGTCAGGATATTAATGACTTTGGTATAAATTTTGGTATGTCACTACCTGTAAGCCGCCTTTCAAATGTAGACCTGGCAGTTAGATTTGGACAACGCGGTACCACTAATGCCGGTTTATTGCAAGAACAATATGTGAAGTTTTTTCTAGGTGTTAGTTTTAACGACAGATGGTTTATTAGACGTAAATTTGATTAAGGAGAAAAACTATGAAAATGAAGCTAATCTTAAGCATTATCCTAACAGGAGCAGTTACTTTCGTTCAGGCGCAAAATGCCTGGAACTGGCCTGAGGACAAACAAACAGCAGAAGAAAAAAATGCTATTTATACAGACTATCTGAAGCAGGAAGACTATAGGGCTGCTGCAAATGAATTGCATTGGTTACTTGAGAATGCACCTGACTTAAACCCATCCATTTATATTAATGGTGCCAAGATATACGAAAGCCTTGCCACAGAAACTAAAGACAAAGCGCTGGAAGATTCTACTTTGCTAATGTATGATCTTCGGATGGAGTACTTCAATGAAGAGGCTTCTGTCATCGACCGTAAGGCATATACAGCCTACCGCTTGCAGAACAGACGTCCTGAAGCTTATGCAGATATCATTAATATGTTTGAAAAGACATTTGAAATGAATGGCAAGGACATGATGGACAATAACCTTCTTTTTTATATGGATATGCTTAGAAGAGCGAAATCTTCAAATAAAGCAGACGTGGACGAAGATATTATTCTTGAGCGATATGAAGACATAACTGCAATGGTGGATGAAAAACTTGCCGCCGGTGGAGATGAAGCCCGTCTGAATAAATTGAAAGACCAGATCGATGGTATTCTTTCTGACGCCGTTACTATTGATTGTAATTTTATCGAAAAGAATCTTGCTCCTAAGTTGAAGGAAGATGATGTAAAAACTGCGAAGAAAATTGTTAATTTCTCTATTGCAGGAAAATGTACAGATGCAGATTACTTCCTTGAGGCTGCTGAAATTGTACATAGCGAAACTCCTGATTATGGTATAGCTAAAGTTATTGCTGTCCGAAGAAAAAGTGAAGGTGACCTTGATAAGGCAGAGAGATACATGAAGGAAGCCATAGAGCTTACTTCTGATAATGCTAAAAAGGCCGAGGGCTATATGGAGCTGGCAGATATTGCCAACCGTAAAGGTTCTAAGGGTACAGCCAGAGATTATTACAAACAAGCCATCAATGCCGATAATGGCGTGTCATCAAAAGCATATACTCAAATAGGCAATCTTTACTTTACCAGTTTTGACCAGTGTAAAGGTGGTGAAGATCCGGTGCAAGACAGAGGTGTTTATTTAATAGCCTATGAAATGTATAAAAGAGCTGGAAATACTTCTGCCATGCAAAATGCACAGGAGCAGTTTCCAAGCATGGAAGATATATTTAATTTCGAGCACAAAGTAGGAGATAGTATCTCCGTAGGGTGCTGGATCAACGAATCTGCTGAAGTTCGCAGAAGATAGTCTTTAATAACTTAGAAAAAGCGGCCAGTTTTCAATTGGCCGCTTTTTTAGTTTATAAATATATTTGTGGTTCTAAACATTATTCACCGAGGTGACTGTTAAATTTATTACGATTATTCAATTGCTTAGCGGGAGCTTGATGCTTGTTGCTTTATTGAATGGCTGCACAGAAATCACAGACCCATCCAATCTCAAGCCTTATGACGGGCCTATGATGGAAGTGGCCGATATTGAAACCCTCTATTCGGATTCTGCAGTCGTACGTGTAAAACTCGTAGCTGACAGGCAAATAGATTTCGAAAGTGGTGACAGAGAATATCCTGAAGGCGTTTATATTGAATTCTTCGAAGTGGACGGTTCAAAGACCACAACCATTAAAGCAGATAAAGGCTATTATAACAAGAAAGAGGAATTGTATACTGGTATTGGTGACGTGGTTGTACGAAATATTGTGAAAAATGAGCAGTTGAATACCGAGGAATTACATTGGAAGCAGCCTGAAGAAAGAATATTTACTGATAAATTTGTTAGAATAGAAACGGAAGACAATATACTTACAGGTGAAGGTCTTGAATCTGATCAGAATTTTGAAGAATATAGGATATTGAAACCAATAGGCGATTACAGCATTAAAGAATCTGATGAAACTCCTTGATCATATCATATTAGCGCTATGTGTAGCGCTGTTAATTATTGGTGTGCACCAGACAATTGTATTAGGCTTTAATTATGCGTACTGGATATTTATGCTGATTATCATGCTATTTTTTTGGTATAAACTGCGTCAAAAGCAAAGAAAGGATGCCGCCTCACCGCCGCAAAAGCAAAGGCCGAAACGAAAATGATAGATTATTCCTTATTTCCTCTGCTTATTACCTCCCTGGTATGCTCGGCCATGTTTTCCGGTGTTGAAATCGCTTTTGTGTCTGCCAACAAATTGCAGATAGAGCTGGCATCGAAGAAAGGAGCATTTTCAGGGGCCATACTATCAAAATTTGTCAGTCAGCCGTCACGGTTCATAGGGACAACCCTGGTAGGCAATACCATAGCACTTGTAGCATACGGCATATTTATGGCGAGTTTACTGGACCCTATCCTTATCGCTTATCTCCCACCAATTCTTAATAATGAGATAATGATATTGATGTTTCAGACGATCATCAGTACAATTATCGTTTTGATTACTGCAGAGTTTACACCAAAATCTTTTTTCCTGATTAATCCCAACTGGCTGCTTTCCATTTTTGCGCTGCCGATGTTGTTATTTTACTATCTTCTTTTCCCAATTGTTTTTACTGTCGTCAGCCTTTCGCGTTTAATAATTACGCATGTATTTCGGTTAAAATACAATGAAGACAAGCCCGTATTCGGCCTAACGGACCTGAACGACTATATTCAAAATACTTTGCTGAACAGCAACCCGGAAAACAAAGTCGAACTTAACCACAGCTTATTTAACAATGCGCTGGAATTTAAAACCATTCGCGTAAGAGAGTGCATGATTCCTCGGACTGAAATAGCGGCGGTTGATGTTGCCGACGATATCGATACTTTGCGAAACACGTTCACCAATAGTGGACATAGTAAGATTGTTATTTATAAAGATAGTATCGATGAGGTAATTGGCTACTGCCATTCTATGGAGATGTTCAAGAAGCCTAAAAGCATTGCCAACATTCTTAGTCCGATCATCATCGTACCGGAGGCGATGCTGGCTAATGAACTGCTTATACAATTTATCACTGAGCGCAAGAGCATCGCTCTGGTAGTGGACGAGTTTGGTGGCACCTCTGGTATTGTAAGCATGGAAGATATCATCGAGGAGATTTTTGGCGAAATACAGGATGAACACGATGACGAAGACTGGGTTGAGCAACAAATTGATGCCAATACATATAAAATCAGTGCCCGGCATGAAATTGATTATCTGAATGAAAAGTACAACTGGGATATACCAGCAGGTGATTACGATACATTAGGGGGCTATATATTATCTATTACGGAAAATATACCCAGTATCAACGATATCGTTGAGGCACCTCCTTTTATCTTCACAATATTATCGATGGAAGATACCCGTATCGACAACGTTAAGCTGACAATCCTGCCAGTATCCAAATCTGAAGTATAATTGTTTGAAGCATTAAGGGCTAAAATTTTGATTTTATGCCTGAATGATATTATTTTGCGGTCTATAATAAAAAAAGAATGGCGTTAATTAACAAGATAAGAGAAAAGTCCGGCCTTGCCGTTGGTATTATTGCCGTAGGCCTGGGTTTATTTGTGGTAGGTGGAGACTTAATGGGGCCTAACTCAGCAATACTTGGTAACAATGACCGCACTGTGGGTACCATTGCAGGTAACGACATTAGTGTCGAGGAATATCAGCAGCGTATTGAGCAGATGAAGGCTAATTATAGTCAGAATTTCAACCGCAACCCCTCTGAGCAGGAAATGAATACCATTCGCCAGCAGGCATGGGAAATGCTCATAGTAGCACATGCTTTTCAGAAGGAATATGATGAACTTGGCCTTACTGTTACTGAAGATGAAATGGTCGATATGGTGCAGGGTAAGAACATCAGCCCTGAGATTCGCC
>JBGSXH010000376.1:0-6442 GCA_041751515.1 Cyclobacteriaceae bacterium
GTTATAGGTGCCTTTGGAAGCATTCCTTTTGTGAAAGGCTATCCTTTCGTTGAAGTAATATATCTCAACAGTATCCTTGGTATAATGAATCTGGGTGTTTTTGCCTATGTAGCGGTAAGGGACGCTGTAGTAACTCTTCTCCGGAGAAAAATAGACGTATCCGATCTTCTGGACTTTGGCCCTCCTGTATTCCCTGAGATGGTAGATACCGCTTGGCAGCGGCTTGAGTTCCTCCCTTTCAAAAGACTGGAAAAGCTCTCTTCTACTGGCTTCTTTCCTTTGGAAAAGCATGTCGTTATACTTTTCCAAAAGACTCCGGATCTCCTTGTTCAGGTCTTCCAAAGAAAAGAACATCATCTCCCTTAGAGGATAATATATCCGCTGATAGGTGAGCTGCACGGCATTTTCTACCAAGGCCTTGTCTTGTGGACTGTAAGCCCTTGCCGGGTTGATCACACAGTCATAATGCCTTGCAAAATCTTTTAGGGAACGGTTGATCTCCGGTTCGTATTTGCTTGCCCTGCTTACAGCAGATTTAAGGTTGTCCGAAACAACTGCCTTCGGCACTCCCCCTATAAACCACATCATGTTGTTCATGCAGGAAATCAGGTCTTCACGTTTTTGGCTCCAGCATGCTTCCACGTAGGTAAACAGGCTAAAGGGTAGTACGGACACGAACACTTCTGCCTTTCTTAACTCTCCTGTATCCTTGTCCACAACATCTATTTTTGTACCTGCGAAGTCGATAAAGACCTCCCTTGCCGGAAGATGGTCAAGCTTCATCGAACCTTTTACCTCAGAGTATTTTCTGTGAAAGTGTTCCATAAACTGCGTATAGCTGTATGGATCGTCACTGAGTTGCCTATACTCTTCATAGTGGTGGAGAAAAGTGAACCCCGGGTGGCTTCTTGAACTCTTGTTGTTCTCAAAATACCGCATCAGGACATCATACCTGTCATTCTTTATGGTTGTCTTCGACGGAAAAATTTCTCTGAGTTCCTGCACGGTCAAACTTAGCAGTTCCCCTGCCTGATAGTCAGATGCCAAAAGCCAGGATATATATTGGTTGACTGTATTGCGGGATATGCCAAGAGTCCCTGCAATTTTTCTGTTGCTGAGACCGTCTCTGTGTAAACTGAAAATCTGTTTTATATCCATCGGATCAAGTACATTGGCCATATCGTTTTCTGTTTAAAACGGTATGGGGGTTATTAACTTGATCTTTCAAAGTGAAACGGTGGACTGCGTTGGATGGTGGCACAAATCGAACCGAAATAAGCCAATTTCACTGGCACAAATCGAACCGAAAAACCCTCTGCCTAAACTGGCACAGTTTGAACCGAAACGGATGGCTCAATTTGACCGAAACGGGTGGCACAAATCAAACCGTTATATCCACCGTATGAGTTTCGGGCAATAGATTCTTTAACTAATTACCTGCGAATTTCATCCTTCGACATAAGTTTAAAACAGGAACTAAACTTATTTTATAAATCAGCAGACAGTTTAATAAAATCTAAACCTAATCTCATTATTGATCTGAGAAATAACGGAGGTGGTGCAGAAGTATGTTATTTTGACCTAATGAAATATATCTATACAAAACCATTTACCGTAGATTTAGCGGATATTTGGGTTTCGCCTGATAATATTAAAAAATACGAAAGTGATGGACATTCTGAAGAATTGATTGATAGAATGAAAAATGCCACGCCTTCCACCTTTATTCCCCAAACACTAAATCCTGTAACTACTTGGGAGTCTCAAGGGACTATTTTTCCAAAAAAAGTTGCTCTCATTTTTAATAGAAAAACCGCCAGTTCAGCCGAAGGGATGATACTTTACGGTATGCAAAGTGATAAGGTAATTACATTAGGGGAAAATTCAGGTGGTTTTTTAGGGTACGGAGATGTGAAAAGTGAGGAAATTCCTTGCGGAAATTATATAATTAGAAATACAACTACAAAATATTTAACCAAATCCAACTATGAATTTGTCGGCATTAGTCCTCAGATAAAACTAAATGATGACCAAGATTGGATAAATACAGCAAAAAAAGAACTTGTAAAGAAATAACTACTGACGCAAACAAGGGTTTTGCGTCATGCGGATTTATGTGTAAACTTGGAATTGTACTTCGTATAAAGTTCAGGGCTTATTTACGGTCATGAAATACTTAATATTTAAATTGTTAATCTGAATTGTCCCGATAATAAATTTTGGGTAAACACCAAAAAGGACCGAAACAGCTAACTTGAATTGCAAGCTATACTATGAAATATATGGCGAGGGGGAACCATTAGATTGGAGAAGAGATGAATCAGTACTTTAGCCAAAGCGAAAACATTCAATTTCACGATATAAGAACCTTACTAGCAGTATTGTTCATAATCATTTTTTCAATAAGCGGGTGCCAGAATAAGAAATACAAAGATCCAGTAAACTTGGAAGATCTAGACCTTCTAAGGGGAGAAATAACACTTTGCGGAAATGGGGAATTTGGAGAAGTCAGTTTCGCCCTATCATGTAATGCAGCTACAAGGCAGACTTTTGATTTAGCTATTTCCCTCTTGCACTCCTTTGAATATGAGGAAGCGGAAAAAGCATTCGTAAAAGTGATAGATGCTCACCCGGAATGCGCTATGGCCTATTGGGGGGTAGCAATGAGCAATTTTCACTCCCTTTGGCTGCAATCAGGAAATGGCTATCTCCGCAAGGGAACAAAAGTGCTGAAAATTGCAAGCTCAACTGCTAAAGGAGAAAGGGATAAAGCTTATATCAATGCACTCGCAGGTTTTTACAAGAATTGGGAAACGTTGAGCCACAAGGAGCGTCTTCAGAATTACGAGCAGGAAATGTATAAAGTATATCAAAAATATAGGGACGATAAAGAAGCAGCAATTTTTTATGCGCTTGCATTACTTGCAACAGCTGATCCGGCAGATAAGTCTTACCGGGTTCAGCGCAAATCAGGAGCGATTTTGGAATCAATCTATCCAAATCAGCCTAATCATCCCGGAATTGCACACTACATCATTCATAATTATGACTATCCTGAACTGGCAGAGTTGGCATTACCAACAGCGCGTATGTATGCCCAAATTGCTCCAGCTTCGGCTCATGCGCAACATATGCCCTCTCATATTTTTACACGACTAGGATTATGGGATGAGTCAATAAGGTCCAATATCGAATCGACTTCCTCAGCCGTCTGTTATTCAGAAAGCATCGATCCTGATGCTCATTGGGATGAGGAACTTCATGGCATGGACTATCTGGTTTATGCATATTTGCAAATAGTTGATAATCAACAGGCTAATGCGCAGTATGAATATTTAAAAACTTTTAAAAAGGTATTTCCTGTCAATTTCAAAGTAGCATATACTGCAGCGGCAATTCCGGCACGAATAGCGCTGGAAAACAAAAATTGGGAAGCTGCTGCCAATTTAGAAAAACCAATTCTGACCTTGGATTGGAATATGATGCCCTGGCAAGAGTCAATTTTGTATTTTGCAAGAGCCATGGGAGCAGTGCGACAAGGAAATGTTCCAACCGCTCTAAAGGAGTTAGATAACCTATTAGCTAACCGTGAGAAATTGATACAAGCTGATGAAGCATATAAGGCAAATCAGGTTCATATTCAAATTAAAACAATAGAGGCTTGGATTGCACTGGCTAATGAAAACCATTCTACAGCTATCGCATTAATGAGAGAGGCTGCTAAAATGGAATACGGCACAAATAAACATCCAGTTACACCTGGAGAGGTATTACCAGCGGGGGAGTTACTAGGTGACCTACTATTGGCTGCTAATCAACCAGCTGAGGCATTAAAAGCCTATGAATACGACCTGAAACAACATCCAAATAGATTTAATGGCATTTATGGAGCGGCAAATGCCGCAAATAAATCCGGTAATAAGAAACTGGCTTTAAAGTACTTCAGACAATTGGTTGAATTAACAAAAAATGGTAAAGTGGATAGACCGGAAGTTGTTGATGCTAAAGAATACCTGAGGACACTAAACGAGATCTAACAAACGATATAGCATATTCCTAAACTGAGCTAATTGAAACTGATTAGCAAATCCGGTACTTTATTGAAGTTAGATAATTCAGAGTCATATGCTATATCTGGATCTTATGCATCATGCTTTGGCGACAGTAGGAACTTGTAACTTGGCTGCATGAAATTAACTATATCAACTTTAAAGCAATAATATTGATATGAGAGAAAATAGAGAATCCTCAATTGAAATTTCCAATGAAGAATTCAAAAGAATTGGCTATCTATTAATCGATACCATATCTCATTTCATTGACAAAATTGATGAAAAACCTGTTACTAAAGGAGAAACTCAACAGCAAATACAAACTGTTTTAGGTAATGCTTCATTGCCTGAACATGGCACTTCTGTTTCAGAATTATTTTCTAAGACTTCTGATTTATTACTCAACCATTCATTACTCAATGGACACCCGAAATTTTTTGGATACATCACCTCATCTCCAACACCAATTGGAGCACTGGCAGATTTGTTAGCTGCTACTGTAAATGCTAATGTTGGTGCGAATATTTTAAGTCCAATGGCCACCGCTATTGAAAAGCAGACAGTGAAATGGCTGGCAGAATTTATAGGTATTTCTTCTACTTGTGGCGGAATATTAGTAAGTGGTGGCAACATGGCAAATTTTACTGCTTTCTTAGCCGCAAGAACTGCCAAAGCCCCAAAAAGCATGAAGGAAGACGGTTTAGTGAATACTAATGGTGAAATGGTTTTTTATTGCTCGATAGCAACTCACACCTGGATTGAGAAGGCAGCAGTTTTATTTGGACACGGTACAAAAGCTATTAGATGGATACCTGCCGATGCAGAAAATAAAATGAATACGGAAATATTATCACAAGCAATTAAGGACGATTTACAGAATGGAAAAAAACCTTTTCTTGTAATTGGAAATGCAGGGGATGTAAGCACAGGCGTAGTAGATAATCTTTCTGCAATAGCTGCTATTTGTAAATCGCAAGATTTATGGTTTCATATTGACGGTGCTTATGGAATTCCTGCCGCAGTAATTCCAAAATACAAAAATTTGTTTGAAGGAATTCAGGAAGCTGACTCCATTGCTCTTGACCCACATAAATGGCTTTACGCACCCCTTGAAGCAGGTTGCATATTAATAAAAAACCCGCAACACCTCATTGACACATTTAGTTCTCATCCTGTTTATTATAATTTCAGTAATCAGGATGATGAACCCTCAATGAATTATTATGAATATGGTTTTCAAAATTCAAGAGGATTCAGGGCGTTAAAAGTTTGGATGGCTTTGCAGCAGGTTGGAAAAAATGGTTACATAGAAATGATCGCGGAAGACATTGCTCTATCAGATTTGTTATTTAAAGAAGCAAAAAAACATTCAGAGCTTGAAGCAGTAACTCAAAATCTGAGCATTACTACTTTAAGATATACTCCTATTGGCTTAACCCAAGGCGAAAAAAAACACGAAACTTATTTGAACACATTGAATGAAAAATTATTGAATGAGTTGCAACAAGGAGGTGAAGTATTTTTATCTAATGCTATTGTTGCAGACAAATATTGTTTAAGATGTTGCATCGTAAATTTCAGGACTTCAAGAAAAGATATTTTTGAAACTATTAACATAATTGTTCGTGAAGGACGAAAAGTTCACGAAACACTTCAGAGAAAGTAATAACTATTTTAAGTATTTTTGTGATGGTCCTTAAGCGGTATATTTAGTTGACAGAGTAGCACGAACGCATAACAGCGTATTTGTGGCAATAGCAGGTGAAGTGGATACCCAGGAAGGTTAGTTAATTGAAGGTTTAACAAAAGTGGATTTCATCGATTTTATGAGAGACAGCATACTGCTGTCTATTGAATTATAACATACTATGCCTGATTATAATAATTACATTATCAATAATCGACAGTATTAGTTTTTTCAAGATTCTTTACTAATTCTGTTATTCCTGAATTTGATCCAGTTGTGATGTCAAATTTTGGATTATTAATGATTGTTGTTTGGGGTCTTGCCTATATGTCAGTAGCAAAAACTTATCATCATGTAAAATGGCTAGCTGGAGTGTTTGCTGTTGAAAAATTCATTTATGGTTTTGTTTGGATAAAATGGATGCATAATAATAATGTTTTGGATGTGTTTGCAAAAGATAAAATGGCTGGTATATTTTACTCAATTTATGGCGTAAATGATTGGATGTTCTTCATCTTCTTTTTAATAGTATTCATCCGATTGATTAAATTTGGAAATCATTATTAAACACTAGGCAACACACACAATAGGCCGATCAGCCTCCGCACAAGGGCAAGTGTTAGGACGTATCCGCCCTACCAACTACGTCACCCAAATGATTTTTTGTAGTTTCTTGGGTAAAGTTTTCTCAGGTCCTGAATGT
>JBGSXH010000377.1:0-2427 GCA_041751515.1 Cyclobacteriaceae bacterium
CCAGTGGTTTTAGATTTTGGACAAAGCTATTATTAGAGAGATCCAACTCACTTAAATTAGCGATTCTTGCCAACTCTTCCTTTCCGGGCTGACCTTTGAACTCTATGCTTTCAGTAAGCTTATCCTGCCAGGAAGGCGTTAGATCAGCAAACCACTCCTCTAATGCTTTCGTTTCATATACAACGAGTACACTTGGGTTTTTGATCATGAACTCCTGTGCTGATGCCTGACTCACCTGCGTATTATCACAATACACGCGTTCCAGTTTATCGATACCCGAGAGCGGATCAATAGAGGATATTGCGGTATTATTAGCATATAAAATTTGCAAGGAAGCCAGCTCGGTTAAGGCCTCTACTGACTTTATAGCAGTGTTTTCTATGTTGAGTTGCTGGAGTTTTTCCAATCCAGACAATGGCGTAATGGTGCTAACGTTAGTGCCGGATATATCCAGCGAAACGAGCATATTAGCTTCAGCAAGTTCTTCAATATCACTGATGTGCGTAAATGCAAGATTAATATCTTTGAGCTGCTTTAATCCCATTAGTGGCTCTAAGGAGGTGATGCTATTGTGATGTGCTGAAAGCCGCTCTAGTTTGGCGAAGTTCTGTAGAGGGGAAAGATTATCTAACTGACTGCTATTGCAAATTATTTCTTTCAGAGAGGTAGCATAGCGTAACGGTTCCAAGGTGCGCACATAACTTTCAGAACATGCAAGCACTTCTAATTTGTTGAGATTCCTTAGTGGGACAAGATCATCAATTTTAGTATTGCTAATGTTGAGCTCTCTTAGCTTTGTAAGGCGAGACAATGGCTCCAGGCTTGTGATGTATTGATTACCAGATATATCTAGTCGTTCAAGGCTAACTGCTTTCTTAAGTTGACTGAGTGATGCAGTGCTTTGAAGGTTGAGTTCTCGTTTGAAAATATTGCGCCATTCAAAGGAAAGTTCTGACCACCAGGTACGCAATTCTTCGTCTTCGCTAAGTTTAGTAGTATAGATGCTGGCAATTTTTAAATCACGTGCCCGATCGTCCAAATTTACTTCTATGTACCTTACCTTATTAACATTGATAGTGTCATATTCCAGCGTCACCCCTTTTAACCGACGATTAGTGGCAACCAAAAAATAGAAACCATTTTCATCGTTGGTTTGATGGCTAATATCTTCTATTTCAAATTCAAATTCTGCTTCGTGAAAGAAGAAGTCAATATCCTTCAGGTAGGCTTGCACATCTTTGTTAGTAACAACATCTCGAGATTCGTACAAATCATCTTCAATTTGCACTTTGTCATCTTTAAAAAATTTTAAAAAGCTCTGATTGATGATAATGTCTTTTTCCCGATTAGTAGTCTGTTTGTTGCCAACGGTATTGAGTGCAAACTCCAGGAAAGAAATGAGTTGTTTGACGCGCTCTTTGTATTCTTCTATTTCAGCAGGACTCAGTTCAGCTTGCGCTGGGGCGGTTTGGGCACTGACGCTATTGCTGTTAGCTGTTGCTATATAAATTGTTATTATAAAGAATACAATATATCGCTTCATTCCTGACATGCTTTTTGCTAAATGGTAATATTGCCCAGCTTTTTTAAAATTATTCCTGGTTGTAAATATATCTTTTCAACAACTCCTTATCCTCACCTTCAGTTTTCACCAGATTTGAAATAAGCCATCCTGTATTGTAACCACTTCTGTTGAAGTCTGATACTTCAAAGTACCACTGGTCTACCTGAAAAAAATGAAACTTTACTTCTGACACAGATTTAAATTTCAAATTTCCTTTTCCTGCTTCATACAAGAACATGCTCAAGTGATCAGGACTGTAATCTTTGGCGGTATAGTCCCCTATATTCTCAATAGCTCTGAAAACTTTGTTAAGGTTCATGAAATCAATTTCATGACTCATGGGATGCAAGAATTTTTTGTTTTCGTTTTTTGGGGCAATAGCTTTTGCAAAAGGCTCAAAATATACATGAGAGATGATCCATTTGCTGCCAAGATTCTCTTTTTCAAGCTCCATATACATGCTTAGTGCATGTTCCTTCCCGTTCCAAACAAACTTGGTGATCACTTCAGCAAACCATTCGCCTCCATGAAAGCTCAAAAATTGAGGATTATTGGCTATTACGTCTTCCGCAAACTCGCGCTTGGTAGCATTGTCAATGTTTGATGTTTCATTATCAAACAACATGCGAAGGTACTTTTGACGTTCTGCATTATCCCGGTATTGGGGATCATTCTCTGACAACCTTTGCCCATCTTCAGCTTCTTCTGCATTAAATCTTCGAAAGAACTGATTCAGCTGCTTGGTTTGAGAGTATAACGCACTTTCATCTGGTCCCTGTCCCAGGCTCTGCGCCCAGGACAGTCCAGCTGAAAAGCATAAAAATAATACTATGGTTAATCTCATTGAGTAGTTTCACTAACAC
>JBGSXH010000378.1:0-2457 GCA_041751515.1 Cyclobacteriaceae bacterium
GCTTTGCCGGAAGCAGCAAACAATCTCATAGCATTGGACGACTTATTATCGAAGGAAGATAATTATGTAATTTCACAGGTAGATGAAGGTCGTATATTAAGACTTGAAACGGAGGATAGTGCAGGAAATATGGCCATCAGAGAATTTAAACTTGCTCTACAGTAAGCTTTAGAAGAAAGCAATAAGTGCTGAATGCAATCTAAAATAAAGTAAACCATCTGGCTTTCTACCTGTTATCCAAAGAAAAGCGTACTACTATGAAACTATTTAACTTATTATCCTGCTTTGCAATATTTGCAATTGTTCTTGTGTCTTGTGAGCAACAGCAATCTGACGAAAATGGGGTTCATGAAGAAATGATGGAAAGGCACGAAGCCATGGAAGATGACCATGACGAAATGGAGCGAGCTCACAGTAATATGGAGGCAGACATGCAGCGACTCACTACTTCTTATGAAATGGAGACCGAAGTAAGGGAAGATAGCTCTTTGGCCATGTTGCAGTCACAGTATCAGGAATTAATTTCAAAACACCGTGAAATGGTTGCCCGACACCAGCAAATGATTGACAAACATATGGAACTGGAGGAGAAGCATAAAGATGGTGAAGTAGATGATGAAACCGCCCGTAGGGAACACGATATGATGGAAGAAGAACATGCCAAAATGAAAGAAGAGCATCAAAAGATGGAGCAGGATCATCAGAAAATTGAACAGGACATAGAACAATATGAGCAGAACAGGGGCGGTACGATGGACAACTAAATGAACATTATTTAATGGAGTCATCATGTTCTATTAATATTCAGGAAGTGTTTATTAACTACCTTTAGACTACTCAAGTGTTAGACACACGGGGTAGATTCTCATAATTTTTTCAACTGAAGAGGATGGCGTACCCGCCATCCTCTTTTTTGTCGTTATCTTTTATTCATACTCAATTCAGATTATTGATTGGATCGGCACATTTAATTATTTACATTTGCAATAATGTTGCATAGTAATAAATCCATACATCAAAAAACACTTGCTGACTGGCTGGGAATAATTGGGGGCATCACTTGTGCGGTGCATTGCCTGGTATTTCCGATACTTGTTATTTATTTAAGCTGGCTGAGTAACTTGCATGTGATGCTGGAATATACATTTATTGGCATTGCTTTGCTGGCAGTATTTTTTGCAGGGAAAACAATGACGAAGCCCTTGCGTAAATGGCTGTGGTTGAGTTTTTTATTGTTTAGCATTGCCACGTTATTGCATGAAATTTCTCCAATGCTCAAGTACCTCTCCTTCGTAGGATCTGCGGGGCTCATTATTTGCCATAGCCAAAACTTATTTCAAAGGAAAAAGGCTCCGGTACTTGCAAAAGCGAGCTCATAAATTTGCTTATCTTAATGTTTTTTTGCGATCGCAATTAAAATGGTGCCCTAATCCTGCAATAGCGTATTTGTTTTCTTCGCTTTTTTCTAACTTAGCGTTACAAAATAAAATCTGACTATGCGATTATCTCATTTTTCCATCATTATCTCTATTATAGCCATTGCAATGAGTGCTTATGCACTGAGTGAACTTCGGCAGCCGGAAGTGGCCCAGGATGAAAATGCCATTGAAAATGACGTAGAACATAGTAGTAATGACTTACCTAAACCAGAACTCGCCGTTTTGATGGGGCATAATTTACGTTATGTAGAGAAACTTTACTATGCTGGACAAAATGCCAATTGGCCTCTCGCGGACTTTTATCACCATGAGCTTGAAGAGATAGCAGAAGAGATTGTCGATGCACGAATAAAGGAAGACGGCCTGGATATTAGTGATTTTACAGAGCGGATGTATGTGCCAGCCCTGGACAAAATGAAAACAGCATTGGACAGCGAAGATGTAGAGCTGTTTGGTCGTAGCTATGCCAGTTTGGTAAGCACATGCAATGCCTGCCATGTAGCCACCAACCATAAATTTATTAGGATACTGGAGCCAGAAGCACCCAGCACAACTAACCAGGATTTTCTTCCCGCAGACTAATACTCTGTTCATACTATTGCTTAGCCATTCCTTTTATGCCCATTGCTGTAAACAGTATTCGTGTAGGCCACCGTTACCGACTCATCAACCTGGGTGAAACGATGCATTTTGAAGTGGTAGAAATGCTATCGGAATCTAATTTCAAGGCAAAAGATATTCAAACACTGGAATATTTTACCTATGAAGAAATTATTCGATATGGTCGTGGAAAAGATTATGAACTGGAGGAATTGTGAGCAACTTTCTGGTTTTTTTTATAGAACCTGTTGAAAACTAGAATTTTGCAATAATACTGCAGTAATGACTACAGTAGAATGTACTTCATTTGACAATTTGTGCAATTATGGGTGTTATTTTTTTTAGTTTTTTTGCTTACATTTTCCCGTAAATTTAAGTACAAATTAGATAAATTATGTAGATTTATAATTCATTTTTG
>JBGSXH010000379.1:0-11429 GCA_041751515.1 Cyclobacteriaceae bacterium
GATAGAAGCCATCTTTCCTAAAAACAAAACCACTGCGAAGGCCTCCAAAGCAGGCAATTATATCTCGATCACCGCCCAGGTCATGATGGGTTCCAGTGACGATGTCATTAGCATTTACCAGGAAGCGCATAAGGTGGAAGGTGTGATAGCGCTGTAACAAATGTGCTGGTTCTTCGGTTACTCCTAAAAAACAATTATGTGGAAAGAAGAAGACAACCAACTCAAAAGAACATTTACATTCAAAGACTTTAAAGCAGCTTTCGGCTTTATGACTCAGGTCGCACTGGTCGCTGAAAAAATGGACCATCACCCCAACTGGTCTAATGTTTACAATAAAGTCGATATTGCACTCACCTCACATGATGCAGGCAATACCGTCACAGAACGCGATCGTAAGCTTGCTTCTAAGATTGACGGCCTTTTGTCCTGAGTTTTCATCGAAATATTCGCTGATTTGTTAACTTTGGCTAATGCAGGAAGAAACCAGGCTTTTCGTCGTGCCGACACCCATCGGTAACTTGGATGATATTACCTTAAGGGCAATTAAAGTGCTGAATAGCGTTAATATTGTATTGGCAGAAGATACCCGTAAGTCCGGGATCCTCTTGAAGCACCTCGATATTAAAAAGCCTTTTCAAGGATATCACGCATTCAATGAACATAAGGTGTTTCCGGATCTGATTCAACGCATGCAAAGTGGAGAAACCATGGCATTGATTACTGATGCCGGTACCCCTGCTATATCAGATCCAGGCTTTTTGCTAGTCAGAGAATGTCTGAATGCTGCTGTGCAGATCGAATGCCTACCGGGAGCCACGGCCTTTGTGCCCGCCCTGGTGAAAAGCGGCTTGCCCGCAGATCGGTTTACGTTTGAAGGATTTCTGCCCCATAAAAAAGGAAGAAAGACGCGACTGGATGCCTTGAAGGATGAATTGCGTACCATGATTTTCTATGAATCTACCCATCGTTTACTGAAAACTCTGGAGCAATTTGCTGAGGTATTCTCTCCTGACAGACAGGTTTCTGTTAGCCGTGAGCTGACAAAAATTTATGAAGAGACTATCAACGGTTCGGTGCAGGAAGTGTTAGCATATTATCAACAAAACCCTATAAAAGGTGAAATTGTCATCGTTGTCGAAGGTAAAAGATAGTCCATATTATCTACTTTATTTATCACTTTCAAGTGTCGTATTGTTTTGGCTGTCCTGGCCGGTGATGCCCTTTACGCCCTTGATATTCCTGGCGTTTGTGCCGCTACTGGAAATCGAGAACCATCTGGCTGTGTACAAATACAAAGCAGGTGGTAAGAAATTCTTCTTTGCTATTTATCTGGCCTTCTTTTTTATTAATCTTACTACTACCTGGTGGGTATACAAAGCCAGTTTGGCTGGCGCTGTGGTAATGGTTTTTGCGAATGCTTTCCTGATGTGTATTCCTTTCCTACTGTTTAGAATTACTAAGAAGGCAGCAGGTACGTCCTGGGGGTATTTTGGGCTGGTGTTGTACTGGTTAGCCTTTGAGAATATCCACCTCAGCTGGGACCTCTCCTGGCCATGGTTGACGATCGGGAATGTGTTTGCCACTAATCCAGAGTGGGTGCAATGGTATAGTGCAACAGGTGTTCCCGGCGGTACGTTATGGGTATTACTCGTGAACATACTCCTCTATTTTGCGATTTTTCATCATGAAGCTTTGTATAGAGGAATGTTCAGAAAAGTGACACTCACTTATGCCATGCTTTTGATTATCATACCTATTGTGGTAGGATATATCAGCTACTACAGCTATGATGAACAGGGGGAAGCGCATGAAATGGTAATTTTACAACCCAATATCGACCCATATACGCAAAAATTTGAAGGATCCAGTGAGTTCATTCCGTTCGAACAGCAGCTGGATCGCTTTTTAGCCATGTCTGAGGAGAAGATAAGTCCAGAAACAGATTTTCTGATTTGGCCGGAAACTGCACTGGATAAAAATATTGAAGAAGCGCGCGCCAAGAATGATCCCATCATTCAGAGGATTATGGCCTTTAAGGACCAATACCCCAACCTCACCATGTTGACAGGTCTGGTAACTTATACGAGGTACGTAAATGAGAGTGACATCACCACCTCTGCACGGTATGTCGAAAACAGCGGTTACTACGATGTATTTAACTCAGGTTTATTCCTGAAAGAGGACAATGAACTTCAGTTTTATCATAAATCGCGGCTTGTGCCGGGAGTGGAAACGCTCCCTTATCCGCAGGTTACCCGGGTGATCCAGGACATTTTATTTGACCTTGGTGGTACTTCTGGCGGTTATGGTAAGCAAGCCGAACGAACAGTGTTTGCCAATCGCGATAGTGTAATGGTAGCTCCCTCCATCTGTTATGAATCTATTTTTGGAGACTTTATGTCGCAGTTCGTTAGGAATGGCGCAAACTATATTTTTATCATCACTAACGATGGCTGGTGGGGCAAAACGCCCGGACTGCAGCAGCATTTGCATTATGCAAGGCTACGCGCTGTAGAGACCAGAAGAAGTATTGCCCGTTCTGCCAATACGGGAATTAGCGCCTTCATCAATCAACGTGGTGACATAACAGCTCGCTCCGGCTCCTGGGTGCCGGACGTTTTGACGGGAAGCATCCAGGCCAATGACAAACTCACCTTTTATGCTATCTATGGTGATTTTATCAGCAGGACAGCCGTCTGGCTTTCTGTATTCGTCTTTCTTGCTGCCATCGTAAAAAGAAAAATTGTATGATAGATTATAAAAGCCTTATGCCGGAGTTGCAACGCATCAGCCGGCAGGCAGGAGATTTTATCGCTGAAGAATCACAACGTTTTTCTACCGAAAATATCGAGTACAAAGGCATAAACGATATGGTCTCTTATGTCGATAAAGAAGCGGAAAAAATGCTGGTAAAGGAACTCTCAGTATTGCTGCCTGAAGCCGGCTATATTACAGAGGAAGGCACTGCAACGGAAAAAGCGGATACTTATAACTGGGTTATCGACCCTCTGGATGGCACTACCAATTTTGTCCATGGGCTACCGGTATATGCTGTAAGTGTGGCGCTTATCGCCAATGATAGGCCGGTGATGGGTGTTATTTATGAAATTACCAGAAAAGAATGCTTTTCAGCGTATCTGGATGGAGGGGCTTATTGCAATGATAAGAGGATAGCAGTTTCCCCTGTCAAAAACGTCGAAGAAAGCCTTTTGGCAACAGGTTTCCCCTATTATAATTTTGAAGAAATGAAGCTTTATCTGGCAACGCTGGATGATTTTATGCAAAATTCTCATGGATTACGACGTATGGGAAGTGCTGCTGTGGATCTGGCCTATGTTGCTTGCGGAAGGTTTGAAGGGTTTTTTGAATATAACCTCAATCCATGGGATGTGGCTGCAGGAATCATTATTGTGCGTGAAGCCGGTGGGAGAGTCACTGATTTCAACAACGAGGATAATGCACTTTTTGGCAGGGAAATTTTAGCTGCCTGCGAAGTGCATGCTGCTATGCAAAAAGTCATTGCCAACAGGTGGAAAAAGTAAGCAGATAAGAATATAATTTAAGTATTTAAAAGGATAAGTATGAACCGAATTTGTCTATTATTATTGCTCACTATTACTTCAAACCTCCTTGCACAAGAAAAGCAACCTTTAAATCATGATGTTTACGACAGCTGGAAAGACATAGAGGAGCAAGGCATCAGTCGGGATGGAAAATTCATCAAGTATGCCATCAACCCGCAGGAAGGTGATGGTTTACTAATTATCACCGATAATGTAGGCAATGTCTTATCAGAAGTTCCCAGAGCAAAAGGTAGCAGCTTTAGCTACAATAGTCAGTTTTTGGTTGCCAAAATAGCAGCCCAGCATGATACAGTTCGGGCACAGAAACTGGCAAAAGTAAAGAAAGACAAATTGCCAAAAGACAGTTTACTTATTATTAACCTTGAAGACCAGCGCATTGAGAAAGTTGCCAGAGTAAAAAATTTTGAAATGCCTGAGAAAGCTTCAGGCTGGCTTGCCTACCAGCTAGAGAAACCAATAAAGGAAAAGAAGGAGCCGGTAGATACTACTGAACTGACAATAGAAGAGCGCGCTACGCTGGACAGCCTTGCGGAAAAGAAGCCTGAAGGCAGTAAGCTTGTCATTAAAAATCTACAGGAAAATCGGGAGTTTACGGTTGATAATGTCAGAAAGTATGAATGGGCTCAAAAAGAGGCAAAGATTTTCTTTGTATTGCAAAATGAAGAAGACAGCTTGAAAGATGTTGGTATTTTTTCCCTTAATCTGGAAAACGGAGAGCGCATACTCATCGACTCTGCATACCAGAACTATGGTGATTTCGGTGTAGAAAATAATGGTAGAAGCATTGCATTTCTTGCTACAGAAGATTCCGCCAAAGCAACGTATAAGGTTTTTTCGCTGTTTCTAGCGGAGAGTGGGAAAGAAGCTGTTAGAATTGTAGACACACTTAGCAGCGGCATGCGGCAGCAGTGGATGGTAAGTGAACACATAAAGCCGAGGTTTTCAGAAGATGGAAATAAACTTTTTTTTGGCACTGCTCCATCGCATGTAAAACATCAGTACGCCCAGGATACTACCATTTTAGACGAAGAGCGCGTAAGCCTGGACATTTGGAGCCATCATGATGAAGATTTGCAACCCATGCAGCTGGTCAATCAGGAGAAGGATCGACAAAAGCAGCATTTAGCGGTATATCATATCAAAGATAAGAAACTCATACAACTCGGTGATGAAACCCTGGAAAATGTAGTTTTAGACAAGGATGCTCGGCTGGAAAAGATATTAGCGACGGATAACAGTGCCTACAAAGGCGCTTATAGCTGGGATATTCAGATTGGCAGAGATGTTTATATCGTTGACTTGAAAAGTGGAGATAGACAAAAAATCAGCGAAGCGGTAAAGGGCTACCCTTCACTTTCGCCGGAAGGAAACTTTGTGAGCTGGTTTGACCAGCAAGACAGTACCTGGGTTATTTACGATATCAAACAAAAAAAGGCAAATTATATAGCAAAAGAGCTGTCCGTAAATTTCTATATTGAAGACCATGACTCCCCCTCACTACCAGGAAGCTACGGTGAGGCCGGTTGGCTCAAAGATGACAATGCTTTTCTGGTTTATGACAAGTATGATGTCTGGCAATTTGATCCTAAAGGCAAGAAAGCCCCAACCAATCTTACTGATGGTAAAGGCAGAGCCGATAGCGTTCAATACAGAGTGCAAAAGCTTGACCGGGAAAAGGAATACCTGGATAGTCAGCAACCGCTTATCTTGACTGCATTTCATGAAAATAACAAGAAGGCAGGGTATGCCAGGGGCAAATGGCAGGGTGCTGCACCTGAGACAATCGTGTTTTCAGATCATTATTTCAGTAGCTTCGAGAAGGCTGAGCTTGCCGATAATATTCTATTGAGAAGAAGTACTTTTCAGGAATTTCCGGAGCTGTACACGACACAATTAAGTGATTTTGATTTAAAACAGATTACTGAAACTAACCCTCAGCAATCAGACTATTTATGGGGAAGCGCAGAGCTGACGAGCTGGAACGCCGCAGATGGTCAGAAAATTCAGGGACTATTATTCAAACCGGAAAATTTTGATCCTAGTAAGCAATACCCGATGATGGTGTATTTCTATGAAAAAAATTCAGATGGTTTGCATCGATACCGGGCGCCGGCACCTAGTGCGTCAATCATCAATATCAGTTATTTTGTAAGCAATGACTACCTGGTTTTCGTTCCAGATATTGTCTATGAAAGAGGTTTGCCTGGTCCGAGTGCTTATAACTGTATTGTGCCAGGTGTTCTGTCTATGATAGACAAAGGTTTCGTTGACAATGAAAATATTGCTATTCAGGGGCAAAGCTGGGGTGGTTATCAGGTTGCCCACTTGGTTACGCGTACGAATATGTTTAAGGCTGCAGGGGCAGGTGCGCCAGTAGCCAATATGACGTCAGCCTATGGCGGCATACGCTGGGGAACGGGTATGAGCAGGATGTTTCAGTATGAACAAACCCAGTCACGCATAGGCGGTACTTTGTGGGAAAAGCCAATGCTTTACATCGAAAATTCACCTTTATTTTATGCCGACCGGATAGAAACGCCGGTATTAATCATGCATAATGATAAAGACGGGTCGGTGCCGTGGTATCAGGGTATTGAGTTTTTTATGGCTTTAAAGAGAAATGAGGTGCCAACATGGTTACTGGTTTATAATGGGGAAGATCATAATTTAAAGCTCAGAAAAAACCGTAAAGATCTTTCCATAAGACTATCGCAGTATTTCGATCATTATCTGAAGGGAGCCCCTGCTCCTGCCTGGATGGAGGAAGGCTTACCTGCTACAGAAAAAGGCAAAACATTAAAATATGAGTTGATGGACTGAGAGTAGCGATCGCCTTTTAAAGAAAAAAGACTGCCGCAATTTTTATGCGGCAGTCTTTTTTATGGTCTTAAATACTCTTGCTTGAGCAGCGGAGCAATTTTATAACGTTCGTCTTTGGTATCATCATAAACCGCCTTGAGCAACTCATAAACATGGGCTAAACCAATGCGCTGACACCATTCAAAAGGCCCATACGGGTAGTTTGTGCCCAGTTTCATCCCTTCATCGATATCTGCTTTACTTGCGGTGCCTTCTTGCACGGTATAGTACGCTTCATTGATGATCATCGCAATTACCCTGGGGGTCACCATGCCCACCCTGTCAGCCACGACAAGGTACGCTGTATTCAAAGACTTGCATGCATTTTCCAGCGCTGACATGTCCTCATTATGAAAAATACTGAGCTCCAATTGTGCTCTGTTGAAAAAGGTCGGTAAACCGTTGAAGCCAAAGCACCTGCCTGCGGACTCATTTAAAGCGTGCAATTCCCCCAGCGAGATTTTTGCAGCATTTAAAAATACATCAACATCAGTAAGCTGAGCGTAATGCCAAAGCATGTTAGGGTTTTCTTCAATCAAAAAATCAAATATAACCTCAGCATCCTCAAGCAAGTCTAAATTGAAATGATGATCTTCAAATGCAGTGATTTGATGGCTGCTATCGCTGAATTTGCTTTTTAGTTCTGCTATATTTTGCGGATCGCCGACGGTAAGTATCTTCATAATGTGTAAATTTGATGTAAAATTAAGTAATTAAACTAAAAACACTAAAATGAGTCATACAATCGTTAATTCAGATCAGGCCCCGGCACCCATTGGTCCTTACAGTCAGGCAGTTTTTGCTAATAATACATTATATGTTTCCGGACAGATAGCCATGAACCCTGAGACTGGACAATTGATTCATACCGATATCCAATCTGAAACCCGGCAGGTCATGAAAAACCTGGAAGCCATTCTTACTACCGCGAAGCTCACTTTCTCGGACGTGGTTAAATGCAGCATTTTCGTTCGGAATATGGATTATTTTGCAGCGATCAATGAAGTGTATGGTAGTTTTTTTGGCGACTATGCTCCTGCAAGAGAAACAGTAGAAGTGAGCAGATTGCCCAAAAATGTGAATGTAGAAATTTCCTGTATTGCAGTTGCCTGATGGCGCTGCTGCCCAACTATAGTGAGACACTTATACTGCCCATTGAGGCCTCCCATGTGGAGGCCTCTCTACGTTCGGTCACTTTGGAGGAGGATCTTGAATACTCTGCAGTTGAGAAAGCAAATCTTACTTTTAACGGAAAAGTAAAGGGCAATGGTTTTCAAATATCGCTGCTCCTCAATTATCCTGATAACTATCTTCCACAGGTGATTGGCAGGCTGGAACCTACCAGTGTTGGGTGTATTCTATTTCTGAGGTATCAGTTATTTTTCAGCTCACGGGCATTTCTGTTTTTCTGGACCGTCATTACTTTTCTTATTGCCATTTTTTTTTATTTCTTCCATGAGCAGACATTCTATGCTTTTTTGAGTTTTGTTGTTGGCCTGGGAAACTACTTGTTTGCATTTCTTGCTTTTGAAAAGCGTGTGAAAGCAACAAGAGAACAGCTCAATAAGATTTTGTACCTATCAGCAGACCGTTGAAATTACTGCCAGCCCAACCACCATTATACCAACAATTTTTTAACTTTGTATGCTAGTCGCCATTCAACGGTCTAGTAAAACTGAATTTATAAATCAATTGCATGCAATAACCATAAGCAAAAGCATACCAATCGACAACAGTGTTCGAGGAAGCTGCTTTTTCAGTACTTGGAGGCTTTGAAGGATATACCATGTGACTATTAAAAACCAATGATACACACATAAAATCTAGTTGATCAGAGCAGCACAGCAATCGAAGATGAATTAAATAACCTTCGGTGACGTGACTTCTTTGGCCTTTTAGATTCCCTCGCAAGGAGCGGGACAAGCATGAGACAATTAAAAAACATTATATACACATGAATAAGGATGTACGCGTAAGATTTGCCCCTAGTCCAACCGGGGCTTTGCATATAGGTGGAGTAAGAACAGCATTGTATAATTATCTTTTTGCCAAAAAATATAATGGCAAAATGATTTTAAGAATTGAAGATACCGATCAGTCGCGTTATGTGTCCGGTGCAGAAGATTATATCTATGAAGCCCTGGCCTGGTGTGGCATCGTGCCCGATGAAGGTGTCAGACAGGGCGGCGAGTTCGGCCCTTACAAGCAGTCCGAACGCAAAGACTTATACATGCAATATGCACAGAAGCTAGTGGATGACGGCAATGCATACTATGCCTTCGACACTCCTGAGGAGCTAGACGAAATGCGTAGCAGACTCAAAGCTGCCCGCGTTGCATCTCCTCAGTATAATGCCATTACAAGGGCTACCATGAAAAACAGCCTTACTTTGCCGGAAGATGAAGTAAAAGCCAGACTCGATTCCGGTGAGCCATATGTTATCCGCCTGAAGGTGCCCAGAAAAGAAGAGGTTCGGCTGAATGATATGATTCGCGGCTGGGTAATGGTACACTCTTCTGCCATTGATGATAAAGTGATCATGAAGTCTGATGGCATGCCAACCTACCATCTTGCTAATATTGTAGATGACCATTTGATGAAAATCACTCATGTCATCAGAGGGGAAGAATGGCTGCCTTCAGCACCATTACACGTGTTGTTGTATAGGTTTCTGGGCTGGGAAGACACGATGCCTCGCTTTGCACATTTGCCATTACTGTTGAAACCCGACGGCAATGGCAAGCTCAGCAAGCGTGATGCTGAAAAGCATGGTTTCCCAATTTTTCCACTGGAATGGGAAGACCCCAACTCGGGAGACAAAGTAGATGGCTTCCGGGAGCAAGGCTATTTACAGGAAGCCACGATCAATTTCCTGGCTTTTCTTGGTTGGAACCCCGGAACGCAACAGGAATTATTTACTTTGGACGAGCTAATAGAAGCCTTTACTGTAGAACGTATCGGAAAATCAGGTACTAAATTCGATATACTTAAAGCGCAATGGTTTAATCAACAATACCTTAAAAACAAGTCCAATAAGGAACTGGGTGGGATGTTGCTGTCTTCATTGAGTGAGCAGGGTATCGCCTGTGACGAGGAGAATGCCGAACGCATTGCCAACGCCATGAAAGAACGTATTACTTTTCCGAAAGATATTTGGGCGGAAGGCGCCTATTTCTTTATCGCACCGATAAACTATGACGAAAAAGTTGTTCATAACAAATGGACGGCAGAAGCAGTTAAAGTATTGGAAGATTTTAAAGAAATCGTAAAAGCTAAGCAGGATTTTACGGCAGATGACGCAAAAACCTCTTTTAACGAAGCACTCGAAAAGAACGATGTTAAAATGGGTAAAGTGATGCAAGCATTACGGGTTTCGCTGACGGGAGTAGGATCCGGACCAGATCTTATGGAAATAATGGCCATTCTGGGTAAGGACGAAGTTGCGACACGCATAGAAAATGCCATCAGTGCATTAGCATCGTTTGTGAAGGTTGCTTAGCAATAAATTGTATAGATATATGGCAAAGAAGAAACCCTCCGAAGAAGATAAACCTAAGGTAAACCGTGATCTCGAAGGCTTCGATATTAAAATCGATACTTTCGGCGAAATTAAAAGCAGTTATGATATTGAGAAAATTAATGAGTTTCTCAACAAAAATGTCGATGACAAAAAGTTGAGAGACAGAGCCGATATCAAAAACAAAAAGAAGAATGATGCAGAGGACGATAACCTGAAGGAAGAGAAAGATAATTCCTGATTATTTCTTCTGAAACCAGGGAATAGGAGGTATGAGCATGGGCACGTTTACCCGGTATTGCTCATACCTTTTTTTATGCTCGTTTAGGAGTATTTTTTCTTCTCTCTTTATTCCCCAAATGATATATAGTATGCTTATGATGGCAATGCCTATGTGCAATGGCGTAAAGGTGTACAAAGCAAGGCCAAGGAATAGCAAGATCCCCCCGGCATACATGGGGTGCCTTATATGGGCATAAATTCCCGAGGTGATCAGCTTATTACTGTCAGCCGGCTTAAAGTCTATAAATGATTTAAAACTAATATGACTAAAACTTCGCCTGATAATAAGTATGCCCCAGGTGGAAAGTGCAAGACTGACATAGCGAAAAACCACATGCTCGGGCAGCATTCGTGGACTATCGACCAAAGCAGTCACCAGTATTAATGCCAAAAAGCCAATGATGGCAATTATGGAATAAATCAATCGATAAGCTGAAGGCTGAATCAGCTTGTTGTTGGCCAGCGCATTTCGGACTTTGTTGCCGGAAAGTAAAGTATGGATGATATAGTACAATATCCAAAGTGACCATATAAAGATTTCTGCATTAATATTTTTCATAAATATGGCATTTGGTGCTGTTATTTATACCTTCGGACAAAGCTAGTTACACCTACATACATTCTTTAGTAAACATGGGAAAAGTTATCGGTATTATCTCTGAAAAAAAAATTCCTGTCGATAGGCGTACCCCACTTACGCCGGAGCAGGCAATGGAAGTACAGCGAACTTTTCAGGGTATAAAGGTGGTTTGTGAGCCGAGTACCGTGCGATGCTTTGAAGATAGTGATTACCAGAAAACTGGCATAGCACTGTCTGATGAAATGCATGCATGCGATATTTTGCTCGGGGTAAAAGAAGTGCCGGTGGAGCATCTTATCGATCATAAAACTTATTTGTTCTTCAGCCATACCATGAAAAAGCAGCATTATAACAGACCGCTGCTTCAGGAAATTTTAAAGAAGAATATCCGGCTCATCGACTACGAAAAATTGACGAATACGAAAGGCCAAAGAGTAATTGCATTTGGTCGTTATGCCGGCATAGTAGGAGCATACAATGCCATTTATACCTATGGGATAAAATACAACGCCTTCACCCTCAGAAGGGCAAGGGACTGCTACGATCTGAATGATCTGAGAACTGAATTTGACAAAGTAAAGCTGCCTGCGATAAGAATTGTAGTCAC
>JBGSXH010000380.1:0-5403 GCA_041751515.1 Cyclobacteriaceae bacterium
TTGATCGCAGCTTCCAGTTCCAAAATACTTCCTTCTATATTAAGCAGTACCTTTCCATCGAGACTGAGCATTTTCATATTGGCCTGCATATGCTGCGTCATGGTAGATAGGATGGTAATATGGCCATGATGGGGAAAAGGATTTGGATAAATTGAAAATTCATCAAAGGAATTTTCCTGGAGAAAAATGGGAGCAGAGTACTCAGTAGCACCATCTTCATCAATTTGGGCTAATCTGTAATAGGCCTGCTTGTAAAACGTGTAGTCGGAATAAGTATAGGATAATGCAGTTTGACTGTTGCCCGCGCCTGCTACAAAACCAATCGCGTCGAAATGAATACCTTCATAAGACTTCTGTACCTCGAAGCCGCTGTTTTCAAATTCAGATGCAGTAGTCCAGGAAAGTAAAGCTAAGCCATTATCAATTTCACCCTTAAAGGACAATAGCTTCACAGGTAAGGGATTGGCAATATCTGCTGCGGTCCACATTTGATTAAGCTTGACATCTTCTATATTAAGTGTTTTTGAGCGATCATCAAGATTGGCGGAAACGACCATCCAGCTTCTGCCATCATTCTCACTACTAAAAAGCCCCAGGTTTTCTTCAATAATATTGTTCAGTTCCCTTTGATGATAAGCCATAGTCATAGCGCCTTTTACATCGCTATTGGCAGCTATATTAACATAACGAGTAATAGAGCTGGCATTATTGGCCGTAGTAATGGCGCTTCCTGTAACTCTGGTGACTGTTAGTGGGGCAAAATTCGCAGAGCTTATATTCAGTGTGAGACCAATATCAGGTAGGGTAGAGAGCGATGAGTACTGATTTATATTTTTAGTTACTGTTCCAATAATGTGGCCATTACTGTTCTCTCGGAGCACATTGGCATTTTCGGCTAATGTAATGGTATGTGCTCCAGTATTTAAACTGATTTCTGCATTAGCGTTGAATTGGATAAATTCATTTATTTTTAAGTTTTTGCTCAAGCTTATGGTGTTGGCTCTGTTGAAGATGATACCAGCGACCTCATCCGGGAGCGCACTACCACATACCATATTGGTTGAAGTGCCTGAAAAGCCATAGTATGCAGTGGAAGGAAGTTTAAAAGTATTAATCCGCAAGTTGCCCGTTTTATCGGCATTGATGCCAGCAGAATGCCCATAAATGTAGCCGGCACCAGGCGCTAGCTCGAATGTGCCGCTGCCATCAATGAATGCATTACCTCCGGTTCTCAATACCGCTGGGGCATGTACTTTCAGTAAGCCTGAAAAAGTTGTAGTTCCGGTAAGCAATACATTTTCGCTGGTATAATTTGCTGCATTCGCATAAATGTGAAGATTATGGTACTGTCTGTTTCTGAGCGTCATGCTATTAGTAGCAGTCGTTCCGGAGAGTTCGATTACGCCTCCAGTAATATTATAATTACCATTCATGGGTGGTACGGGTTGGCTGGTTCCGGTGAGTTTCAAAACACCATCTTTCATGCTAAAATCAGCTTGTTCAAAACCAACTCTCCGGTTTTCCAAATGGACTATGCAATTGTCCTCTATTTCGAGCTGATCTATTTTGGCAAAGTTGCCTGCAAAGTATTTGTTTCCGGTACCTGCAAGGACGATCTTTCTATATGGATTGGAAGAGCCCTGTAAAGTCTGAGGTTCGGAACCACTAAATTTTATAAAGCTCATAGTATCTAAAGTGCCAATCTGCAACCGTGGCAGAGAAGTATGACTTTCCTTGATTTCCCAACCGGCACCTTCACTGATATTGACGCTTGCACTGCCGCTCAAAAATCCTTCATCGCTGGTGATGAAGGTACCCCGTAAAATATGTAGGTGGCCGTTGGCCGACGCGCCAGTGCTTTCGGTCATCGTCACCGAGGTGGGGTTGTCGATGATGAATTTTTTAGCGGTAAATCCGCTTCCAAAGACACCTTTGCCGGTTATTTGAGGTACTATTCCATTAAAAATGAATGTGGCTTCGTTGAAATTTTGTGTATTAATAGTTACCTGCAAATGACCATCAACAATACTGTTTTCCTCAAAATGTATCCCTTTGGGGTGTGAAACCATATATTGAGTTGTATTAGTCCCTGTAAACCGGCCTGCGCCAGTGACGATGTGGCCATCAAAATCTATAGTGCCATCTACAGCCAGTACATTGGAAGGATTAGGCAAGGCAACATCAGAGGCCAGGAAGACCTTCCCATCGGGCGGGCAAGTGATGTGCACGCCGTGTTGAAGCGTACCAAGCCAGCTTAGTCTAGTTTCTCCAGTCAGTGACAGGGAGGCGGTGCCGGCACTGTTTCGGGATACGATGCTACCAGACTTAGCATCTAAATCTCCATGGATCGATAGGTGGAAAGTTGCATCGATTGTTAAAGTGGCATTTTCTTCCAGGTTCAAATTTTTGCAGCTGGCGTTCGAAGAAATTCGCGGAATGTTTTCACCTGGCTGAATGATTACATTCGTGTTGACATCGGGTACAGCATTATTGCTCCAATTGGCTGCATTGTTCCACTGGACATCTGAGGTGCCCAGCCATATGTTCTGCGATATGGCCAAGGAAGGGTGAAAAAGTAGAGAACTGATAATAATCGCTGTAATTAGCGTATATTTGGCGGTAGTTAGGTGGTTAAGGTTTTGCACAGTAATATAAATAATAAATTAAAAAATAATATTATAGAACAATTTATAAATTTTAATAAAAAATTAAAACATTAATAATCATATTCTATGAAAAAAGTAGTTTTGTTAGGAGTGGTATGTGCCTTGGTCTTCACTTCCTGTTCCGATACAACAGGTAAGGAAGATGCACATTTGGTTTTTGGTGAAAACCCTGACTATGAAAATGTGCAAACTTCTAAGGCCTTAAGAGCAGATCTTGAGCAAGCAGATTCGATCTTTGCTAATTTTGAAGCTAAAGTATTGGAGGTTTGTAAAAAGAAAGGTTGTTGGATGAAAGTGGACTATGGCGCTGAAGCTCCGTTAATGGTTTCTTTTAAAGACTATGGCTTTTTCGTTCCTGAAGAGATTGAAGGCGAAGAAATTGTTTTGGAAGGAACAGTGAAAAAAGAATTGATAGACGTAGCTACACTTCAGCATTATGCGGAAGACGCAGGTAAGAGTCGGGCTGAAATTGATGCCATAGATAAGCCGGAAGAAAAGTATACGATGGTGGCTACCGGCGTCCGGATAAAAGATACGAATCTGTAGTTAATCTATTTATCTAAAGTGATTTCCTGAGCAGGTTTCCAGAAAGGCAAGCTAATCCAGCGGAAACACCTCCGATGATGGCGGTGAGCAATAGTAAAACTTCCGGGCCAGGTAATTGAATTAAGGTCGCAATTTTGGTGGAGAGGATGCCATTGTTCAGGTCATTCAGGTAATAGGCTACTGCAAACCAAAGCGTGAAGACACCCAAAAAACCGCTTAGGAAAGAAAGAATACTCCTGACATTAAATAACAATCCTACCACAAAAGCGACAATGCCAATGCTCCACCAAGGGAGTAGTAAATTTATTCCCCAGGAAAGTAATGCTATTATGGCGGTTAAAAAGGCTACATGTTTCATGGTTGATAGGTTTGTGAAAAAGCAGCGGGTTTAATACTTTGCGCATCGCCTTCAAGTTGCAATTTGACATACTGACCGGCAATGTAAGCAGGTAGTAAATTGTCATAATAATAACTGCCAGGATTACCAGAATTTCCGCCCGGAAATGTTATATAACCTGTAGGGCCCTTATCAAAATCGACAATTAGTCTTTGAGAAGGGCCATGGCTTCCTTTAATAGCATTGAGTGCGCTGCCATGCCCATTGTAGTTGAAACCTTGTGGAGCCAGTGCTTCCACTTGCGACAAATGGACTAAGTTTGCGGTCTTTAAAGATTCCCAGCTTATTTCCCTTTGGTTTTTGTCCTCCCATTCCTTCAGTTCTCTTGCCGAGCTTTCAAACGCTTGCACGATCGATTCTGTCAGTGATATACCATTTAATAGCAGCAATGCGTCCGGATCTTTGCTGATCAACTCCAGGGTTGTATAGTTATCCGGGAACGGTAATTTTACTTTATTATCGTAAATTTCATACCAAACGGCTTTAAAAACGTTAGTCCACCAAAAATCATAAAGCACTGCTGCTCTGGCGTTCATGCTAAATCTAAAGTCCCAGTTATGTAGCAATACTACTAAATCATCATGTTCATTGCTAACTTCCTCGTTTAGAAATGACATCAATACGGGTAGCGCTGTAGCTGCCTCAACTGAATAGTCATCCAGCTGAAAGCTTTGCATATCCTCTACTGTGAAATTATTGCCATTAGTCAATAAATAATTAATTCTCGTGTTTCGACTGCTTTCGTACTTGGCATCATAAATAAAGTAAGGATATGTACTGTCGACAGGATGCTGGTTGGCTGAGCTTACAAAATGTCTTTCAGGATTATAAGTTTTTGCATGATGTGCTTTGGGAATATAGCCTTGCCAATCCGTAGCTTCCCGGCTGCCATCCATTACAAACCTGCCCTGGTTCTGGTATTTCAAAGGGAATTTTCCAGCTATAATCATCGCGATATCTCCATCTGCAGCTGCAAAGGCCATATTTTGTGGAGGGGCATCAAAATATGCTAAAGCAGAAGTGAAGTCTTCGTAATCCTTCGCACGCGCCAACTGCACAAAGCTTTTGAGTTCATTGGAAGGCTCGTGTAATGTCCACTTCAAAGCCATCTTTTGTCTGGGATTATCAAGATCAAAACTGCCGTCATACACGACAGGTCCGTGGTGGGTATAGAACACAGTATCATAAAATGTGTCTTCTCCACGAATGGCTATGGCTTCCACTCTTTGCTCACTTGCTATCCATTCATCTTCAAAAAGATAATGATGCATACTTTCATCTTTAAAAGTGATGGCGTACCAATCTTTGGTATCGCGGCTGGCATTAGTCATGGCCCAGGAAATATGTTGGTTGTAGCCATTGATAATGGCTGGTGCACCCGGTAAACTATTGCCAATTACCTGCCACTTCGGAGTGTTCAAGTGAATAATATACCAGATGGAAGGAGCGTAAAGCGTTAGGTGCATATCGTTGGCCATCATGGGTTTTCCGCTTGCTGTCTTTTGACCGCTTACCACCCAGTTATTACTGCCATTGTCAGGATGAGGTCTTGAATGATGCACTTCCAGGGTGTCATTGAGCATAAAGCCTTTATTTTCAGGTGTCGTCACGTCAACAGGTGCAAAACCCCAAGGCGTCTGTGCAGGAATGACAGGGTCGGCCCGGGTTGTAGCACTGGGATACAACAGCTGAAATTTATCTTCGCCAAAAAGACGCAATGCATTGGTATTTTCCAGATCAATATCGTACCCTGTTAGCATTTCAGTCATGTACTTTAGAAACAAGGCAGACTTT
>JBGSXH010000381.1:0-2350 GCA_041751515.1 Cyclobacteriaceae bacterium
CGTTTTCTGGTTGGAGCTGATGGGCAGCAACTGACCCAGCAGCTGGGCTTTGGGGTGTTGCTGGTATTTTTGAATCACAGCCAAAGCTTTTGGTAACAGGGGAACGGAAAAGGGATTATCGTTTTTTCCCCTTTTAAAGAAAATCCATAATCCCCCATCAACACCTTTTCGAATATGCTCTTCCTTGAGGTTATAGACCTCGCTATACGCCAGTCCGGTATAACAGCTAAAAACAAATATATCCCGGACTACGGCAATCCGCTCTATCGGGAGTTCCTTGGTTTCTATGAGCGACAGCTCCTCGGCCGTGAGGTATTCCCGCTCGCTTTTTAGCATCTTGGTCTTGTATTTATTGAAGGGGTTAACCTCAATCCACTCTAGCTTTTTGGCCAGGTTCATCATTTTCCTGAAACGGATCATGTGTTTCATCACGCCATTGTTTTGGGGAGGGCGTTGGTGGTCGTCAGGTTTCCAGTTGCGAAGGAAATTTTCGAAATCGAGCAGGAATTTATAGTCAATCTTTTTTACAGGAATGTCTTTGCGCTGATGCCGGCACTTTAAAAAGCGTTTGAAGTAATTCTCAGTCACGCGGTAATGCCGCATCGTTCCCCAGGCGAGCTTTTCTTTTTCAGTGATGAAATGATATGCAGAGAGGTCTAGTAGCGTCTTTGGTGCATCCTCAACCTCTAAATTAAAAACTGAATTCTTGATAATTTCAGCAGTAATAAGCTCCTTATCTACCATCAAAGCCTCATAGGTGCGGTGTGCATTAAGCCGTAGCTTGTCCATATACATGTTGAACTGCCTGACATCAGCACTATTGCCAGTAAGCTTGTGGCCTCTCCATTGCAAGATGGGCACGCGACGCTTTAAGGACGTTTCTGTTCTCTTGCCATTATAGGTAATGATACAATAAACGGGAGCCTGTCCCTCAGATGCTTTCGCTTTTTTTACAGTAAAGGAAACTGAAAAACTGTTGATTTTTGCATTCATTTCAATACACTTAAAGTTAAAAACTTCAATAGCCTTTAAAAAGGTCGAAATGGTGTACTAAAATCTGCCATCAAAAGAGACCAAAACACACCAAATAAAATGAACATAAACCACTGATAGTCAATGACTAAAGTCGTTCATTTCGACCTAATTTAAGAAATTAAAAAAGGTCGACGATTAGGTCTCATTTTATATCGGTTTCAATGGTCTAAATTGACCTGAAAAAAATAAAAAAATAAAAAAAGCCCTAAATTGTGAAATTTAGGGCTTTTGGTGTTTGTATGATGTGTAAAATGTGATCCCTCTGGGGCTCGAACCCAGGACCCACGCCTTAAAAGGGCGTTGCTCTACCAGCTGAGCTAAGGAATCTTAAAAGAGTGGCTTGCTTTTTGGCTGCCATTTCCCTTAATTGCGTTGCAAAGGTAAGAGAGAATGAATAAAATACAAAGTGCATCTTATAAATTTCTGCTAACAATCCCTCTTTTTATCATTTTTATGAGCCAATCTACTCAGGCTCAGGAACTTGACGCAAATCTTTCTCGAGCAGATTCTTTGTTTGAGACAAAACGCTACGTTCAGGCCTTTGAAATTTATCAGGATTTACTGGAACAGGAAGAGCAATATACGCCAGCCATGTTGCTAAAAATGGCTTATATACAAGAGGGACTTGGCGCTTACGAAAAAGCATTATTTTATCTTAGTCAATATCAGCAAACCAATTACAATCAAGCGGTATTAAGAAAAATGGAGAACCTTGCCACGGAGCACAAGCTGAATGGCTACAGCTACACAGAGCAAATATTCTTCCTGACCCTTATTGAGCAATACCGTTGGTATTTTGTACTCGTTTCGATTTTACTGAGTGGTTTGTTTTTTTTCTTAGCGATACGTCGGCGAAAACAAAAAAGAGAGACAGCTTTTGCTTATCCAGCTTTCTATCTCTTCTTTTTAGGGCTGTCTATTATATTCCTGAATTTGCAATGGCAACAGGAAAAGGGTATTGTCATGAATAATTATGCCGTACTAATGGAAGGTCCGTCGGCTGGCACACGGCTATTGGCGCAAATTAACAGGGGGCATCGTGTTAAGGTTTTGGGCCAGGAAGATGTTTGGGTGAAGATCCAATGGGATGAGCAGGAAGCGTACATCCGCGAAAATCACCTTAAAAGAATATAATCACTTTAAAGGACTGTCTTTTTCCTTGGCCATGTGCCTATAGACAATCTGGTCCATGATACCTGGCACCCATTTGTTGAGAAAAACTGCCAGCTTACCTTCCCTGCTAAGCACCAAATCTCTCTTTTTCTTTTTGTGCGCTTGGATAATGGCAGTGGCAACAGCCTCTGCAGTCATCATT
>JBGSXH010000382.1:0-3425 GCA_041751515.1 Cyclobacteriaceae bacterium
TGCCCCACTATAATAGACTGAAAAATCTTTTTCGAGTGTCTTGAGCAGAAATACTTCAGGAGTTTTGGAGGCTTTCAATTGTTTCGCTACTACATGTGCCTCATCGCTAAGGTATGGGACAGCGCTAAAGTTTTTAGCGACTGTCTGTAATGCTTCGGCTTCATCTTCCACAAAACCTGATTTGATATTGGGATTAATGATTAAAAATGCTACCCCTTCAGTTTCATATTGATTTACTAGTGCTTTAATTCTGTCATCATAAAATTTAGCAAAAGGGCAGCGATTGCTATGAAAAATGATAACTACACCTTTTTTGTTACTGAAGTCACGAAGGCTAACAGTGGCATCACCGCCAATTCTACTTAAAGTAAAATCCTCAATTTTTAATGATTGCTGTGCATTAGTCTGAGAAAACAGGGCGCAGGAGAGAAGGATAGAAACCGTGCAAACGATCAACCTTTTCCTCATAACAAATCCTTGCTTTTGAATTTTTATCATCAATAACTTCATATCAGTATCAGTCAATTCAAACGTACTTTACTAGTAAAAGCATATGAAAAATTAATTTTGATGTTCTATTGTAATTATCGCTTTTTAAGAAATAATATAAGTTTATAGCGTTTGCGCTGAAATAGTAACCCTGCTAGGGTTGGTCAAGCAATGCGTCTTGTACGTAGGCAAAGCCGAAGTTGTTGTAGTTTAGATATTTCAGTCTTAGCTTTTGTTGATATTTATTTTTTAATATCTGACCTTGAAGTAGAAAACCGGAAGGCTGCTCTTCCAATATACTTACAAGCAAATCTTCCTTAAAAATCAAGTTTCTTTTTCCGTAGGATTTATAGAGTGCTTCTTTGGCACACCAGAATGCAGCCAGCATATTCAGGTCATCTGACGTCGCTTCCAGCTCCTGTGGGCACAATACCCGGTGGGCTACTTTCAGCAATTTCGGTTGAATGCCTTCCATATCGATCCCAGCAAAGCTGTCTCTTCGCCATTGCACAGCGACGTAAGGGTATGCATGCGTTAAAGCAATAGAACCCTGGTGATTTATTAAATAAGGCTTGCCAAAGGCGTCTTTATAAGTTCCCTGATAGTTTAGATTTAGTTTCTGCATCAGCAATATTAATGCCTGCCTCACGGCAAGAAATTCCATCTTCTTTTCAGGGTGCAAGATACTATCCCAGTGCTTATGCTCAGCTTCGCTCAAACATTGTGCAAAATCCGCTTCAGCTTCTTTGGGATGAATCTCCATCAAAAGCAGCGCAGCATGCGCCTCGATACTTTGTAATTTGGTTTCGAACATAGTTATTAGCCTAAAGTTAGATATTTTTTGTAATTTTCTACCTGATCTTACAAGACATGCCAACAATCGAAGTAGCCCAACGCTTAAAATCAGCGGTTCATACCGATGCAGTATATACCTTAGAAAAAGGCCCTCAGGAAAGCGAATTCTTTTCAGCCGGCGGAGATGGGAGGGTAGTGCTTTGGAACCTTCAGGAGCCAGATAAAGCTAGGCTGATTGCTAAAGTAGACAGTGCTGTTTATGCGTTGCACTATATACCCGAATTAGACAGTCTGGTCCTTGGCCAAAACCATGAAGGAATACACGTAGTCCAATGTAGTTCTAAAAAAGTTCTTGGAAGTCTGAAGCTGCCAATGACAGCTTTTTTTGATATTGAGTTTTACAAAGGTAGCGTATATGTTGCCTGTGGGGATGGCAGCCTCCTTAAAATTAATCTGCAAAAGTTGGTCGTAGAAAAAACCAAACGACTAAGTGATGCCAGCGTTCGTAGCCTCGCCATTCATCCTTCCGGAGCATTAATGGCTTGTGGTACCAGTGATAATAATGTTTATGTAGTCGATCTAAAAAGTTTTACTATTATAAAACAGTTACAGGCACATACAAATTCTGTTTTTTCTACTATCTTCAGTCCCGATGGCCGTTATCTCCTGAGTGCAGGTCGTGATGCCCATTTGCGCGTCTGGAATGTTGAAGAAGACTGGAAACTGACGGAAGATATCATTGCGCATATGTATGCTATTAACTCTATTGCTTATCATAGTCGTGGAAAGTATTTTGTAACCGGCAGTATGGACAAGTCTATCAAACTTTGGGATGCCAAAAACTTTAAGCTTCTAAAGGTAATTGATAAAGCCAGACATGCAGGACATGGAACTTCAGTTAACAAAGTATTATGGTTATCGTTTCAAAACCAGATGCTATCCTGCAGTGACGACAGAAGTGTTGCATCCTGGGATATTCAATTAGATTTTTAGTGAAGACATCTACATGATGCTGCCAAGAAAGCTAATCGGAAGAGGCATAAATTAATCGAAACTCTGAACAGCTTGGCTCTAAAAGCTTTCCTGACAGTAAGCGGGATAGGGCATGTGCTACTTAAAAATAATTACATTCAAATGAAAATTACACCCTTAGAAATCAGGCAAAAAACTTTTGAAAAAGTCTTCAGAGGTTATGATAAAGATGAAGTGCACGCTTTCCTTCAGACCCTTTCTCACGAATGGGAAAAAATATATGATGATTATAAAGAGTTAAAGGTGCGTTTTGACCATGCAGAGAAAGAGATTGTCAAACTAAGAGAGGTGGAAGGTTCTTTATACAAAACTTTAAAAACTGCTGAAGATACCGGTGCCAATATGATAGAGCAGTCCAAAAAAACAGCTGAATTGCATGTGCGCGAAGCTAATATTAAGGCAGAAGGCTTAATGAATGAGGCAAAATCAATGGCCCGCAATACCCTTGAAGAGGCAGAGTCTAAGAGTAGAGACATCATTGATGACATGGAAGACCAGGTAAAAGAGCTGATGCAGGTTTATCGTAGGCTTGAACATCATCGTGACAACCTTTTAAGCGATCTCAAAAATATAAGCTCAGACACCCTTGATAAAGTAGACAGGGCTGCGCAACAAAGATCTAAATACCAGATCGAAGATTTTTGGGAGAAAGCAAAAGAAATTTCCTTAAGTAAAAATACTATGCGCATACAATCGCAGTCAGATGACTATCATCAATCTGATGCTTTGGATGAAAGCAGAGTGAATCCTGATTCAGAAGCAATGAACAAATTGCAACAGCAGAAAGAGGAAGAAGCGAGGGAAAAAAGAGCAAAAGATGCTGCCTCACAAGAAAATGAGCGAAATGAACGCAATAAAAATTCAGGTTCATTTTTTGACGAAATAGATTAATATGGGTAAAATATCGCTGGAAGGGCTGGAGTTTTTTGCTTACCACGGCTATTACGATGAAGAACAAAAGATAGGTAATAAGTACGCGGTAGATATTTATGTTGATGTGGATTTTTCTCTTGCAGCAGAACAGGATAAGCTTACAGGCACTGTAGACTATGAGGCTCTGTATAAAATTGTCAAAACAGCCATTGCTAAACCTTCAAGATTACTAGAGC
>JBGSXH010000383.1:0-5527 GCA_041751515.1 Cyclobacteriaceae bacterium
TTACCTGTTCTGGACATTTGGTAGTCTTGGAGGCTTAAGCTGGAAGGAGCTTGGAATATTTGCATTCACGATATTACTGGGAATTGCGCTGGCACTATCGCTAATGAAAAGTCTCAATGCGCTCTTGCTCGGCGAAAATTACGCGGCCAGCCTGGGCCTGAAAATCAAGCAGCAACGTTTACTTATTATTATCAGCACCAGCCTGTTGGCCGGTAGTACCACAGCTTTTTGCGGCCCTATTGCATTTATTGGCATTGCCATACCGCATTTTGCCAGATTACTGCTTAAAACCAGTCAGCACCAAGTGCTCTTGCCGGCATGCATCTTATTGGGTGCAGTTTTAATGCTGACCTGCGATATCATAGCACAGCTACCTGGCTCAGAACAGGTGTTACCGATTAATGCGGTGACCTCATTGCTGGGGGCACCCGTCGTGATTTGGCTCATTTTAAGACGCGGGCCCATGCAACAAAGCTTTTAATATGGCAGCTGTTTCACCGCATATACTATCACTAAAGGATTTGGCTGTTGGCTATGAAAGCCATCAAAAGCCATTGTTGCAAGGACTAAATACCGCTTTGCAACCCGGTAGCCTGACGGCATTGCTAGGCGCCAACGGCATCGGAAAGTCTACATTATTAAGAACGATGGCAGGAATACAAACGCCGCTATCAGGCACTGTTTATTTGGATGGAAGTAATGTTGCAACGCTTAGCCAGGAAAAAGTAGCCAGGGCAATCAGTATTGTTTTAACAGAACGGCCCTCCACAGGTGCAATGAACGTGGAGGAGCTGGTAAGTCTGGGACGATTTCCCTTTACCAACTGGTTGGGCACCTTACTTCAAAGTGATAAAAAAGCTATTTTAGCTGCGCTGGAAGCCGTTGACCTGTTTTCCCTCCGCTACCAGGCGGTCAATACGCTGAGCGACGGACAGTTTCAGAAAGCGATGATCGCCCGGGCCATTGCCCAGGAAAGCCATGTCATGTTGCTGGACGAACCTACCGCCCACCTGGATATACCCAACAAAGTGGCAGTAATGCAATTGCTGAGAAAATTAGCCAAAACGTTGAATATGGCACTTTTGGTTTCAACGCACGATCTTGATCTGGCCATTCAGACCTCAGACTATCTATGGCTGGCGCATGCCGATGGACAACTGGAAACCGGCCTCACCGAAGAGTTAGCACTTAACCGCGCTTTTGACCTCGTCTTCCAGCTTTCTGAAAACGGCCTGAGACTGGAAAAAGGCCATTTAATGGTGAATCACCAAACATCAGGCGAATATGTGACCTTATCCGGTGATGATGACATCGCTTTCTGGACAGCTTTATATTTGCAGAAGCAGGGCATAAAAACCCAGGTGGTGAGGGATGGACATATTCATGCCATTAAACAGGACGATCATCAGTCAAAATGGTCATACAAGGGAATAATGTTCAGCACCCTGGAAAGCTTATATAAAACTTTGCGTGAATAACGCTCTTAGCTTATTCATTTTCGTATATTGCTCACAGCAAAACTAATCATATGCATATCATCATCATTGGCAATGGCATTAGCGGTGTTACGGCGGCTCGGCATATTCGCAAACGCGCATCTTACAAAATCACTATCATCTCTGCTGAAAGCGCCCACTTTTTCTCCAGAACAGCGCTGATGTACATTTACATGGGCCATATGCGCTATGAACACACCAAGCCCTATGCCGATGATTTCTGGAAGAAAAACAATATCGCTCTGCGACAGGAAACGGTGACCGAGATACAACACCTTCAGAAAGCAATTGTGCTGCAATCTGGTGAGCAGATGGCATACGATAAGCTTATCATCGCCTGCGGTTCCAGTCCGAGAATGCCCGGCATTGAGGGGGAAGATTTGCCTGGTGTGCAAGGGTTTTACAGCCTGCAGGACTTGGAGAAAATGGAATCATCAACCAGGGACATTGACAGTGCAGTGGTCGTTGGTGCTGGCCTTATTGGTGTGGAACTGGCTGAGATGCTTCACACCCGCAATATTGCGGTCACTTTGCTGAATCGTGGCAAACACTACTGGGACAGTGTCCTTCCGGAAGATGAAGGTAAAATGATCAATACGCATCTGAAAAGTCGCCATATTCAAGTGCATGACAATCAAACGATTGAAAAAATATCACTGAACGAAAACGGAAAAAAAACAGTGCATGCTGGCAATAAAGGCTTTGCAGGCGATTTTATTGGCCTGGGCATAGGGGTGACGCCTAATATTGCATGGCTGAAAAACGCTGGTATTGCATTGGACCGAGGTATTGTTGTCAATGAATATTGCGAAACTAGCGTACCTGATATTTATGCCATTGGCGATTGTGCGCAGTTTAAAAATGCGCCAGCCATCCATCGTAAAAACATTGAACAAGTATGGTATACCGGGAGAATGCAAGGCGAAGTGCTTGCCAGAACAATTACCGGAAATAAAACAGCCTATGCTCCAGGACCCTGGTTCAATTCAGCTAAGTTCTTTGATATCGAATACCAGACTTATGGCTTTATTCCTGTGCAGGAAAGCAAGGATTATAAAAGTATTGTTTGGAAGGATGATGTAAAAGAGCAACTGATCAGAATAGTTTATCAGCAAGAAACCACGGAAGTAGTCGGATTCAATTTATTGGGCATTCGCTTTCGTCATGAAGTTTGCGACCAGTGGTTGCGGGAAAAAACTACTTTACAAACTGTGATGAAAAACCTGCAAAAGGTCGTTTTCCAACCCGAATTTGAGCCGGATATCGTACCTAAAGTCATCGAATGCTATCATCAGGCCTTTCCAGATGAAACAATTCAATTATCCCAATCCGGATGGTTTAAAAAAATATTCAAAAGCTTATGAAGAATTTTCAAAATATAGCGCTTGGCTTATTTGTTTGCAGCATGGCCATGTTGATTAGCTTGCTTTTTCTGGATCGTTATCAGCTTAATGAAAATGCTATCTCCGCATCCTTTGATGACAGATACTCGTCCTATCTTGATTTTGATGATATGGAAAACCGTGTTTATGATAACAAATTCAACTTTGTAGCTGATTTAAATGCCAGCATCAATTTGAGTAATGAACGCATTGCGGACCATAACAACCAGGCCAATAACGAAACACAACTCAATGCACTGCGCGCTGGCAGTCTTGTTACACTTGTCAAGCATTCCAATACCGGTTTTGTATCAGACAATAATGTCATGCTGTTATGGGTCATTTTCAGTTTGGGCTTAGGCGCTGCGCTTGCCTACATTTTGCCAAAGTTCTTATTAAAACCAGGCATTAAAAACGACCATATTTATCACAGTAAAAACAAAGCGAGAGGGTGGATCGGCTACAGCATAGGTGGTCTGCTGATCATTTTCTATGTGATTTTATATTGGTTTCCTGAATACATGACGGAATGGCTGATTCTGGTAGACCCTATCAGTCTGAGCATTAGTGGCAACGAGGCCAGTCAATGGTTCTTTTATGGTTTACTCTATACGCTGGCGATACTTGTCATGGGTGTGCGCATGTTTGCCAAGTACCAGCACAGCAAGTATCACCAGGTCCGTACGGCTTCTGTTATGTTTTTTCAGACTGCTTTTGCTTTCACCATTCCTGAAATACTGGTTCGCTTACAGCAGCCTTATTTTAATTTCATGAACATCTGGCCTTTGAACTATGACTTTTTCTTCGACTATAAACTGAGTGAATTTATCAGCAGCGGTAGTTTGGGCATATTTATGCTATTTTGGGGAATTTTACTGATCCTAGTTGCTGTACCACTATTCAGCTACTTCTATGGCAAAAGGTGGTATTGTTCCTGGATTTGCGGCTGCGGCGGACTGGCAGAAACGCTGGGAGACCCCTACCGCCAATTATCCGACAAAAGCCTCGGCGCCTGGAAGGTAGAACGTTGGATGATTCACAGCGTACTGGTTTTGGCAGTAGTCATGACCGCCGGGGTACTGTATACCTTCTTTACCGGTAGCGCTACTTTACTTTTTATAGACACCTATTATTTGCGTTATCTATATGGTTTTTTCATCGGTGCAGCATTTGCAGGGGTTGTTGGCGTGGGTTTTTACCCTATGATGGGCAACAGGGTATGGTGTCGCTTTGGCTGCCCACTGGCGGCTTACATTGGCATCATCCAAAGGTTTAAAAGCCGGTTTCGCATTACTACCAATGGCGGCCAGTGCATTTCATGTGGCAATTGTTCCACTTATTGCGAAATGGGCATTGATGTTCGCTGGTATGCCCAACGTGGTCAAAACATAGTGCGGGCAAGTTGCGTCGGCTGTGGTGTTTGTAGCAGCGTTTGTCCCAGAGGTGTATTAAAGCTTGAAAATAAATCTGAAAAGGGCAGATTCAACGAAGCTATTTTGATAGGACACGACAATATCTCTCTGGGAAAACAGGACGTGTAATAGTGCCATTCAGCATAAAATTCTACCTTCGTCAATAAAATGACATTTTAGTTTTGATTATAGACGTTATTATTCCGGCCTTCAATGAAGAAAATGCCGTTGGTAAAGTTGTTTCAGAAATCCCAAAAGACCTGGTGAGACAAATTGTGGTAGTGAACAATGCCTCCACCGACGATACCCGCATGCAGGCGCAGGCAGCTGGCGCAACAGTCATTGAAGAAACCCGAAAAGGCTATGGCTATGCGTGTCTGGCTGGGATAGCCCATTTGAAAAAACAGAAAAAATCACCAGATATGGTGGTGTTTTTAGATGCTGATGCCTCAGATTATCCGGAAGAAATGCGAGCGCTCATTCAGCCCATCCTGCAGCAAAATTATGACATGGTGATTGGCTCCCGTGCTTTGGGTACCCGTGAAAAAGGAGCCATGACCTTGCCTCAAAGAGTTGGTAATGTGATCGCTACGCAGATGCTCCATCAGTTTTACAAGATAAAATTTACCGACCTGGGACCATTTCGTGCCATTCTTTATCCAGCCTTATTGTCTCTTGACATGCAGGATACCACCTATGGCTGGACAGTAGAAATGCAGGCCAAAGCAGCTAAAAAAGGGCTGAGGTGCACTGAAATTCCTGTCTCTTATAAAAAGCGCATTGGAAAAAGCAAAATCAGTGGTACGGTGAAAGGTGTAGTCATGGCAGGATACAAAATCATTTATACAATACTTAAATACAGATAATGGCCACCATCATTCTCTTGCTTTACGGTTTGTGTTTACTATTTATTTTTTGCTTTAGCATGAGCCAGTTACACCTTAGCGCTCAATTTCTGAAAGCCAGCCACAACAAGCAGAAACAGCCTGATTTGCCCGCAATACTCCCTTCTGTTACCATTCAACTTCCCGTATATAACGAACGATTGGTCATTGAGAGATTAATAGACCATATCGTTCAAATGAATTACCCTAAAGCCAATTTGCAAATTCAGGTATTGGATGATAGTGATGATGAAACCCTGCAGCTGGCACATCAGAAGGTTGCTTTTTACCGCCAACAGGGCTTTGTTTTTGTGCATATCCAAAGGCCGGTAAGAACCGGCTTTAAGGCAGGT
>JBGSXH010000384.1:0-8013 GCA_041751515.1 Cyclobacteriaceae bacterium
GGCGGAAGTCGCTGGACAAATTGCACTGCGAAATAACTTAACAGCAGAAAACATAACGTGGTTGGTGCCCCATCAGGCAAACAAACGCATCATCGATGCCACTGCGAGTCGCGTAGGTATTGCAGAAGATAAAGTGATGATGAACATTCAACGGTATGGCAATACCACGGCTGCATCTATTCCTATAGCACTGAGTGAGGCTTGGGAAGAAGGCCTGTTAAAAGAAAATACATTGTTGTGTCTTGCAGCTTTCGGAAGTGGCTTCACATGGGCATCTGCTTTAATAAGATGGTAGAACATTAAGAAATTGAAATCAATTTATTTTAAGATAACCTAAAATTGCATGAAGACAAAAGTATATAACCCTAGCGAATTGGAAGTCAATCTATTGGAAATCATCGAGCAATTATCGCCGGAAATTGATAAAGCACTTAATGGGAATAAAATAACAGGTATAAAGACTTTTAAAAACGAAGACAACCCCTATTTGCTGTTGACCATAGAAGATGAAGACAAAGATATTCATGAGGTTGTTATTAAGATGATTCAAAAGCCTGATGCACATTAATTTTGCTCACGCCAGAGGAAATGAAATGCCTGGGAGACCAGGCATTTCTCAAGTTGAAAAGAAAAACCTCCGCTAAGCTCATTGTCTTACTGGAAGCAGCTCATCGCGCTATTCAAGAACAGCTTTCAGACCAGCCCATCGCTCTTTATCATGAGGGTATCCAATGGAAGTCAGTTAAAATCAGCAAGGGCGAGAATTATAAAGGGCTCCCTTATTTTATACTCGACTACCCCCGATATTTTTCTCGTACAGACATACTGGCATTAAGAACAATGGTTTGGTGGGGAAATGAAGCTTCTGTCACACTCCACCTTCAAGGCAGATACTTGCAGGAAAACAAAAGTCATTTACTTAATAAGCTGCAGCAATTTAAAACTGCCGGTGCGTACATCTGTGTCAATGAAAGCCCCTGGGAATATACTTTTCATCCTGAGAATTATGTCCCTATGAACACATTGAGCCCGGAAGAATTCGCTGAAGCATTGGAAGGCAATTTCCTGAAGATTGCTAGCAGAAGTCCTATTGAGGAAATTGAAAAAATTTCTGAACAAGCAGCCCAATTTTCATGTTTAGTTTTTAATTGATAAAATTAAACAAATAATTATGGGTTGGTTTAGCACGGATAAAAAAGGAAGTTTAGAAAAGAAATACAGAAAGTTGATGGAAGAAGCCAGAGATATTCAGCGCTCGGGTGATATAAAAGCATTCGCCATCAAATCAGATGAAGCTGATCAGGTGCTGAAAGAGTTAGAAGCGCTTAAAAAGGATTAATAATAGTTGTATACTTCATATGTTTTGAAGACTTTCTTAGACGGAAGTCTTCAAATATATAATGAACTTACTGCCTACACTCTCTTCACTTACTACCTCAATTCGTCCTCCGTTACTCTCTACGAATTCTTTTGAAAGTAATAATCCCAGTCCTGTACCTGCTTCCTTGCTGGTGCCTAACATCGAATAGTGATTATCCGGACTAAAAAGCAACCGTTGGTTTTCAGCACTAATGCCGACACCATTGTCTTCGACAATTACTTTTACATAATCATCCTCGACTTCACTGTGTATTTTTACTTGTCCAGACTTTGGTGTAAATTTGATGGCGTTTGCTATCAGGTTTCTGATGACAAATTTAAGCATGTCTTCATCTACATAAGCTTTTAAAGTTTGAGGCAAACTATTATTGAGTTCAATTTCTTTCAAATTTGCCTCAACCTGAAAGAGTTTTATGTTTTCTTCGGTAATGGCGTGCAGGTTAACATTGGCGAACTTCACCTTTATTCCCTGCATCTGTGTTTTGGCCCAGTTCAGCAGGTTTTCTAGTAGGTGATTGATGGGCATCATTTGCTTATGTAGATTTCCCGAAATCTGCTGAAGTTCATCATGAGAAACATGCCCCTCACTGAGCATCCCCAACAGCGAGGTGATATTCCTTAATGGATTTCGCATATCGTGACTAATTACCGAAAAGAGCTTATCTTTAATAGCATTAAGCTGTCGGAGTTCATCAGTCTGCTTGTTAAGGGCATTTGTTTTATTATTTAAAGCATCTGTTCTCTCCTCTACCATTTTGTAGAGCTCCTCGTTTCGGGATCTTAAGTTTTTTATATGCAGAACATAGAAAAACAATGCAATACTTAGTACAAAGACACCAACAACAAGATAAAACCAGAAAGTCTGATAAAAATACGCCTGCTGATATACAAGCAATACCGCTTCTTCATTATTGATGATACCGTTCTTATTACTTACCTTAACCTTAAATTGATATTCTCCTGCGGGTAAATTGGCATATTCTGCCTGTCTCTTATCCCCTGCATCATGCCATTCAATGTCGTAACCTTCCAGTTTATAATAAAATTGCAAGGATTCAGGTTCAGCGAAACATATGCCTGTAAAGGTGAAGGTATAATTCCTTCCTCCTGGAGCAATATGCGCTTCACTATTCAAGATGCTGATAACTTCATTATCAACCCGCACTTTATCAATAACCGCAGGAGGCAGCAGGTGCTTACCACCCAAATTATCAGGATCGATACGGCTAACCCCAGCAGCCGTAGGCAACCAGATATGGCCTGATCTATCTTTTACCCCTTGCCCTCCCACTGGAATCTGAGAACTCCGCATTCCATCAGCCCTATTGTACAAGCGCATGTTTTTTACCGAGGCTTGATTACCAGACGATATGGCATTTAATTCTGCCTTATTGATGGAGAACACGCCATCACCTGTTGTTATCCAGAGATTAGCATTATTATCTTCAATTATCTGAAACACTGCTTCGCTTAAGTGTGGCCCATTGTTTTTAAATGAAAAGAAGCGCTTGCCGTCATATCGGGAGATACCATTATTGGTGGCAATCCATAAAATTCCAGCTCTATCCTGATATAAATGAAATACCCAATTGCCGGCCAATCCATCTTGTGTGGAAAAGGTTTCAAAGCTATTGTTTTGATACTTTATTAAACCCTGTCCACTACTTCCAATCCACTTCACCTGATCATCATCAATAAGAAGAGAATTAAGTGGTATTCCTTTAAGATTATCCGCCAGTTTATAATTAATTATTTTATTGTCAACCAGCCTGTGGAGCAATCCATCGCTTACAAACCATACATTTCTTAAACGATCCTGAGCCAGCGCATTTACATGGTTACCAATAATTCCATTTGCTGCTGTATAAGCCCATAGGCTGAGTGTTGAGTCTCTGACAATTAGTCCTCCTTCTGTGGCAAAATAGGTCGTTGAGCTGCTCTCATCAACCAAAATATCTTTAATATTATTATATGCTGGCTTATTTGTAAGTTGGCCGGTGGTAATTTTTTCGTCGCTAATCACTGAAAAGCCAGTATCTCCACCAAGAATTAAACTATCCCCTACCTGTTTAATTACCTGAATGTTATTGGTATTTAACCCTTCTGCTAAACTAAAATTAACAAATTTCCCTGCAGTAATTCTTGCTGTGCCGCCGCTTCGTGTTCCAAGCCATAGAGCGCCTTCATCATCCGTAAATAGTGCCTGAATGTAGTTATCTGTAAGATTATAGCTGGCACTTAAAGGTTGCAAAGCACCGTTAGCAATTCTTGCCAGGCCACTGTTCGTTCCTACCCAGGCTACACCGTTCTCAGCGACAGCAATAGCGTTGACGTAATTGTCCGGGAGTCCATCTTTGGATGTATAATATTCGTGGCTTACACCACCCACTTTTATTAGCCCCTGGTCTGAACCCGCCCATACATATCCTCTTGAAGTGACACCGATAGCAGTAATACTGTTGGAAGGCAATCCATCTACGGTAGTAAATTGTACATAATTATCATCTTTATACTTAATGAGGCCATGTGTAGCTGTGCCTATCCATAAATTATTGTCTGTATCCAGACCTAAGGACTGTATATTCAGATTGCTTAAAAGTGTGAGTGGATCAAAGAAATGTATAAGGCCATCTTTATAATAAGCCAGGCCCCTGTCAGTACCTAACCAAAGCCGATCGGACGCAGGCTGCATTGTACTGATAGTATATTGCTTAAGTGCCTGGTCGCCTACTTGCTGAAAGGAATAACCGTCTTCAAAGCGGAATAATCCCTTATCGCGAATACTTACATAAAAATTGTCTTGAAAATGTGATAAAGCAATAATTTGATTGGTTTGATTACTCAAACCATCCTCTATGATATACTTATCAAAATGTAACCCGTCAAATCGCACCAACCCATCATAGGTACTCATCCAAACATAGTCATGCTCAAGCTTTACGATACCTGTGACATTATTGCTAGGCAGGCCATGCTCTGTATTCCATTGCTTGAGCGCATATTGGCTCATGGATTTATTGACATGCCCCTTAATTGACTCCTGAGCTTCCATGGACTCTGCGAAGGAGAGCATGAATAGACACAGTAGCGCCTTAAGGCCTATTGTCAAAATAGTCCGGTTGTAAATATGTAAAACGTATTTAATCAAGCTAATGACTTTAAGCAGATAGTTAAAAAAAGAGTATTCATTATGCCATGTAATGAAATACGCAAAATACCATACAAATAGTATGCATATCGACTCTCTTTCCTAAGCTTAATACATGAAGGCAGGAATTGGTAACCCTATATAATTAGGTATGAGATTTATCAAACCATTAGATTTCTTCTATTCACAAACCATTGCAAAGCCGGTATGCCAATATTAATTTAAATATTTATAATTAAAAAAGGTTATTTAAAAAACAAAGATGAAGGTGTACAAGCCCGAAATGAAAGCATAACCTATGTAAGAAATAAAATATCGGAACGACTATTTATCCATGAATTGAAAATTTGCACCAATACAACACTACGAAAATGATCATTTTTATATTATAATTATTGAACGGTTAGGATATATTAATATGTATATACATTTAAACATCAAAGCATTAGCATCTTGGCAATTGCAAAGTGAAAAGTGAAGGTTCCAGCAAATAGGTCAAAAAAAAAGTCCTCAAAAGAGGACTTTTTGGTATTTATCTTAAAAATAATAATTCCCTGTATTTTACTAAAGGCCAATCTTCATCGTCGATGAGCAGCTCCAGCTTGTCAACATGATACCTGATTTCCTCAAAGAACTTTTTCACATCAGTGAGATAGAACTCAGCCTTCTCGCGACTATTTTCAATTTTATTCCCCTTCTTTCTGGCATCAACCATTTCTTCTACCCTTTGTCGGATAATGGAAATATGTTCGCTGATTTCCTTAATAGTTTTGACTGTAGCATCATTCTTAATATCCACTCCGATATCCTTTAAGCCTTTCACGTTGGTGATCAACTTATTCTGATAGTTGATTGCTGTTGGAATAACGTGATTGATGGATATATCACCCATCACCCTGGACTCGATCTGCACCGTTTTTATGTAATTCTCCAATCTAATTTCCTGGCGGGCTTCAATTTCCACCTCATTGAAGATATTGTTACCAATGAACAGTTCTTTTGACTTATCGCTTAAATAAGCATCTAACGCTTCAGGTGTGTTAGGAAGATTTGACAAACCTCTGGCTTCAGCTTCTTTAACCCACTCATCAGAATAACCGTTACCTTCAAATCTGATCTTCTTGGAGCTTTTAATGTATTCTCTCAATACGTTAACGATGGCAACTTCCTTTTTCTCTCCTTTTTCAATTTGTGCGTCCACCTCAGCTCTGAATTTATTAAGCTGATCTGCCACAATTGTATTGAGGACAATCATTGCAGAAGCACAGTTGGCAGTAGAACCTACTGCTCTGAACTCAAACTTATTGCCTGTAAATGCAAAAGGAGAAGTTCTATTCCTGTCTGTATTGTCCATTAAAATGGCTGGTATTTTGCTTATACCCAATTTCATATAGACATTGTCGCCTTTATCAATCTGTACGGTGGCATTTTCTTCCAACTCATCCAGCACCTTGGTCAACTGAGAACCAATAAATACAGACATGATTGCCGGAGGTGCTTCATTAGCACCAAGTCTAAAGTCATTACTCGCTGAGGCAATTGATGCTCTTAGCAACGCATTATGCTCATAAACAGCCTTAATTGTGTTAATAAAAAAGACGAGAAACTGAAGGTTTTCCTTCGGTTTAGAGCTAGGGGCAAAAAGGTTTTTTCCAGTATTGGTGACTAAAGACCAGTTATTATGTTTTCCGCTACCATTAACACCGGCGAACGGCTTTTCATGCAATAACACTTTAAAATCATGCCTCTCAGCTATTCTATCCATCAAATCCATCAGAAGCTGATTGTGATCGACTGCCAGATTAGCCTCTTCAAACATCGGCGCCATTTCGTATTGGCCAGGTGCTACTTCATTGTGTCTGGTGCGAATTGGAATCCCCAGTTTTAGCGCTTCCGTTTCAAGGTCTACCATATAGGCGTGCACCCTGGATGGAATAGAACCAAAATAATGGTCTTCCATCTGCTGTCCTTTTGCAGGACTGTGGCCAAACACTGTCCTACCAGTCATCACAAGGTCAGGCCTTGCCCGGTACAATGCCTTATCAACTAAAAAGTATTCCTGCTCTACACCGAGGGAGGCAGTAACTCTGCTTACATTTTTATCAAAATATTCCTGACAGATACCAATGGCGGCTTTTTCAGTAAAAGATAGCGCTCTTAGAAGCGGCGCCTTATAATCGAGGGCTTCACCTGTATAAGAAACAAACACCGTAGGAATACAAAGGGTCCTTGCACTGCCATTCTCGAGAATAAAAGCAGGACTTGAAGGATCCCAAGCGGTATAACCTCTGGCTTCAAAAGTATTACGGATACCTCCATGCGGAAAAGAAGAGGCATCTGGTTCCTGTTGTACCAAAGCACTGCCTTTGAAGGTTTCCATCCCTTCGCCATTGCTGGAGGGCTCAAAAAAAGCATCGTGTTTCTCTGCAGTAGCGCCGGTTAGTGGTTGAAACCAGTGGGTATAATGGGTAGCACCTTTATCCATTGCCCAAGCCTTCATTGCAGCGGCAACTGCATCAGCAGTATGTCTTTCAATCTTTGCACCTTTATCAATGGCGCGACTCAGCTCTTTGAATACACTGGATGGCAGATGGCTTTTCATCGCCTCTTTGCCAAATATATTCATTCTATAGAAACTTGATATTTTCCCAGAGGGTGGTTTAACCTCTACTGACTTGCGAAACTTTAATTCTTCTAATGCACTAAATCTGGTTCGAGCCATTATTTATAATATTAGGTTTAAAAATTAACCCTAAATCTAACAAAATGTAATCAATTATCAAGAATAATGCTTAATTTTCAATAGGGTTAGCTGAAAAAAGTAGCTTTATGATTTTTTCTTGAAAGCTTCACTCTTAACCGACAGTCAGCAGAATTGTTATACCAGATTAAAGTTCTGGCACGACACTGCGAGATCTTCCGATCATATATTACAACATCTTCCATCCTAAAATTCTGGTAAAACTCTTCAGATTTGACTAAATTTGCAGGCTTATGAAAAAAGTAGCTTTCTATACACTCGGATGCAAACTTAACTTTTCTGAGACTTCAACCATTGGAAGAATGTTTGAAGCCAAAGGATACCATAAAGTTGCATTTACTGAAACGCCGGATATATTTATCATCAACACTTGTTCGGTCACAGACAATGCGGATAAAAAGTGCAGAAAGATTGTAAAAGAAGCCAGGAAAATTTCTCCTGAGGCTTTTATAGCCATCATTGGCTGCTATGCCCAATTAAAACCGCAGGAAATTGCCTCAATTAAAGGTGTCGATGCAGTACTAGGCGCTGCAGAAAAATTTCAGTTATTGGATTACTTGGATGGTTTTACCCGAAAAGATAAAGCCAGTGTTTATGCATCGGACATTGACTCCGCAAATACCTTTAATACCGCCTACTCTCTCAATGACCGTACCCGAACCTTTTTAAAAGTCCAGGATGGATGCAATTATTCCTGTACTTTCTGTACAATACCGCTTGAGAT
>JBGSXH010000385.1:0-2615 GCA_041751515.1 Cyclobacteriaceae bacterium
AAACTTCAATCAGTGCTTTAAAATATACCTTAAAGCCTTAAATTACATTCACATGAAAATGAATGCTGAATTTGACCCGATGGCAATTGCTGAAATTAAGCTGAGCTATGGCAGTAAAGTAAAGGCTGCTGACCGGCCGCAAATCACCTGTTCCTTCGACGCTGCCCGTATCCTGCGGGAGCATTGGGATGCTGATAAGATTGAGTTTATCGAGGAGTTTAAAATTTTGCTGCTGAACCGTTCGAACCGGGTGCTGGGGATCTGCGCTATTTCTTCTGGTGGTGTCAGTGGTACGGTGGCTGATCCGAAGCTGATTTTTGCGGCTGCGCTGAAAAGTTCATCAAGTGCCTTGGTTCTGGCGCATAACCATCCCTCTGGCAACCTGAAATGCAGTCATGCGGATGTTCGCCTGACGCAGAAAATCATCGCAGGCGGTAAATTCTTGGTAATTGCGGTGCTGGATCATATCATCCTGACCCGTGATCACTATTATTCCTTTGCGGATGAAGGCAAGCTGCAGTAATCGGTTGACTTAATTTAAGTAGAAGTATCTTCATTTCTGACGCTTACTAACCTAAGCGACTGGGCTGTAATCACAGTCCGCGGCGGGGCTTTGATACACATTCCCCAATCGCTGCAAGCCTACCCACAATCCCTCATTGGTAAATACGTATCAAAGCCATTGGCCAGGGGATATTGAAAATTCGCTTTCCTCACGGATGCGCTCAGTTTTCATATCCCCTGGGGGTAGCTTGACGGTCTATAGTAGGCTGAGGTCAACATAATAATGGTTTACTGGCAGTGCACACATAAAGCATTTTTAAAATAATTACATTTTTTTTACTGCTAATACTGTGAATAATGATATGTGAAAACATACCCTATACTCACAGTCAAAATGGACCTTTCTTGCACCTTCATTTTCTTTAATGCTTGATGGTAAATTTTGAAGATAGATATATAAAGCCATGCTTAAAGGCGATTTGGAGTCGATTTTCGACGAGCTGAACAGGCTTGTATTTTCATTATTAATACCACATCTTTAGTAAGAAGGCCAGCAAAATAATAGCAGATTTTATGATTTATAGAAGCTATTAGTCAATCTATAATGCTGATCGAGGCGCTTGCTTTGAGCAACAATTATAAGGGGTTAACCTGCTTATTATTTGCCTCACTGCTGACCAAATTTGATCCTGATAACTTAATTGAATTCCGATCATGTCATCTTTACTTAAAACACAGTCTCTGGATAAAGTGCAATTTTGGTCAACTGCTAGAAATGGAGTGCTGCAAAGCTTTTGCGCATTCAAATCGATCCGTGGAGCAGCAATAAGTGACCGAAAGTCGACCAGCAATACGGTGATAAACTGTGCTGCTTTTAAGCATTGTCGAAGTGTTTTATGATGTGCTTGAGACCAAAACTTCAGGAGGATGACCTGCTATTTTCTTCTCTAAATAATGGCAAAAGATCTGCTATACCACTGAAGAGAAATCATGAAAATTACCTCCTAACACAGATACTAATATAACTGAGAGTGATGAAATATTTTTGCCAACTACCCACATGATCACTGCATAAAATCGTACTGACCCTCCCTGAAATCGGCCTCAAAAACCGCAGAAAGACACCTCAGCAGACATCTTGAAAAAGGTGAAAAGATAGAGAGGGGAAGATAAGCAAGAAGGCATTACAAATACAGCGCTAAAGCACTGATTTATAATGAGTTACAAGCAACAAAGTTGCTTTTTTGGATACAATTTTACATAACTGTCTGATTATCAATACCAATTTGTATACATTCTAATGAAAAATCAAAAAAAATACTCATCGAAAGCCATCAAGATATCGAAGGCAATTCATGACCGGTTAGGCGCTGAGGCGGACCGGTTAGGCGTGTCGCATAAAGCATTTTCTGAGGCAGCGCTGATGTATTTTGTCAACCGCCAACAGAACCCATTGGCCATGAAGGATGGGATGGTGTATGAAATACTACAGTTCATTGACAGAGGTTTTGACCGTCTGATCAGAATCATAATGCGACTGGAAAAGGAGAAGATCGATCTGCAACTAAGGTATGAGAAGTACATCTTACAGGAGCAGATCAATACCAGAATCCTCGCAGAATTAAACCTCAATACCCTTATCAGTCAGGGAAAAATTAATGCCAAACAGCTGGAAATAATCCGTGAAGATAACAACGCTTATGCCCGGAATCGGAAGGAAGAGATCATGGAAATTTACAATAAGCGGATATATGATCAAGCTGAAAAGTAGGTAAGAGTTTAAGGTATGCATGCTAGAATCATTAAGCCGGATGTACATGGAAAAGCAGTTTATGAGAACAAGGCTAGCTGTGCTGCGCTGGTCAAATACCTGGGGCATGAAATGCAGGGAATGGAACAACTGCCAGAGTTTTTCAATGCCCGCACAGATGGCATTTCTTCTGAAATGGTGCGTGAGTCAATCGATGAAAATGTGAAAGTTACGCAAAAGTGAGAGCAAGTTTATCGCGCTGATATGAATCAAACTTCAATGGTCACAACGCTACTGCTCTTGCTTTCGCTTTGTCTGCTTGTAGAATACTGGATCATCTGGCAGTATCAGCCTGTCGATG
>JBGSXH010000386.1:0-11998 GCA_041751515.1 Cyclobacteriaceae bacterium
ATGGAGCATTTGGTGCCATTGCTTTCGGCATCGGCACGAGTGAGGTGGAAATGGTCTTCAGCAGCCAGTGCATTATGCAGTCGCGGCCTAAGAAAATGCGGATCACCATTGATGGTACATTGGGTAAAGGTGTCACTTCCAAAGACATCATTCTTTACATCATTGCCAAGATTTCTGCCAGTGGGGGGACAGGATATTTTATAGAATATGCCGGATCAGCCATTGAAAGCCTGAGCATGGAAGCGCGCATGACCATCTGCAACATGAGTATTGAAATGGGGGCCAGGGGCGGACTTATAGCACCGGATCAAAAGACTTTCGACTACCTGCAAGGTAAACAGCAAGCGCCGAAAGGAGAAAAATGGGAACAGGCTTTAGCGTATTGGAAAAGTCTGAAATCGGATGAAAATGCACATTTCGATCTCGAGTATGCATACGAAGCAGAAGATATTGAGCCGATGATCACTTACGGTACCAATCCCGGCATGGGCATCAAAATTACCCAGCAGATTCCAAGCACCGACGGCATGGCAGGTAGCCAGAAGAGCTCCTACCTGAAATCCCTGGCTTATATGGGGTTCGCTCCGGGAGAAAGTATTCAGGGTAAAAAGGTGGATTATGTGTTTGTGGGCAGTTGTACCAATGGGCGTATTGAAGACATTCGTTCCGTTGCGGCTTATGTCAAAGGCAAGCAAAAAGCAGACAATATCACTGCCTGGATTGTTCCCGGCTCCAAAGAAGTGGAAAAACAGGCGCATGCAGAAGGCCTGGTGGCAGTATTGGAAGCAGCGGGTTTCACGCTGCGGCAGCCCGGTTGCTCGGCATGTCTTGCCATGAATGATGATAAAATTCCAGCTGGTAAATATGCGGTTTCTACTTCCAACAGAAATTTTGAAGGCAGGCAAGGCCCTGGCGCCCGGACGATGCTGGCGAGCCCGCTTACAGTTGCTGCGGTGGCAGTAACCGGCGTCATCACAGATCCGCGTGACTTATTCTAAACCCTAAAAAATTAACCCATGGCTTACGATAAATTTAATGTACTGGAAAGCAGGGTGGTGCCCCTGTCTATAGACAATGTAGATACCGACCAGATTATTCCTGCCCGTTTCCTGAAAGCGACGGAAAGAAAGGGCTTTGGGGATAACCTGTTTTACGACTGGCGATATGATAAAGAAGGTGCGCCGAAACCAGATTTCGTGTTGAATAATGACCGCTATGAAGGAAAGATATTGCTGGCGGGAGAAAATTTCGGCTCAGGTTCCAGCCGCGAACATGCAGCCTGGGCGCTTTATGACTATGGTTTTCGCTGCGTAGTATCGAGCTTTTTTGCAGATATCTTCAAAAATAATGCGCTGAATGTCGGCATTTTGCCTGTGACCGTCAGCCCTGCATTTCAGCAGGCCATGTTCTCAGCTGTTGAGGAGGATCCCGCTACCCAGGTAATTGTAGACTTGCAGGAGCAAAAAATCACCCTCAGCAAAACCGGACAGCACGAGACTTTTGAAATCAATGCTTATAAGAAACAAAATATGTTGCAGGGTTTTGATGATATTGATTACCTCCTGAACATGAAAGATGAGATTGTCGCTTTTGCGACACAAAGCTAATCGCGCATGAAGCTACCTCAAAAAATAGAAATTATGGATACTACCCTGCGGGATGGCGAACAAACCGCAGGTGTATCTTTTTTGCCTTCAGAGAAATTACAGATCGCAAAACTATTGCTGGAAGAATTGAAAGTGGATCGGATTGAAGTAGCTTCTGCCAGAGTTTCAGCAGGAGAATGGGCAGGGGTTGAAAAAATTACCCAATGGGCTGCAGCCAATAACTACCTTGAAAGAGTGGAGGTACTGGGCTTTGTTGATGGGAAAACTTCTGTGGACTGGATTGCTAAAGCGGGTGCAAAAGTCCTCAATCTGCTGACCAAAGGTTCCTTGAACCATTTGAAATACCAATTGTGCAAAACCCCTGAGCAGCACATTCAGGAAATTGAAGTTTCCTGTCGTTACGCACTTGAGCAGGGCTTATCTGTGAATGTGTATCTCGAAGACTGGAGTGGCGGCATGCGACATTCGCCTGAGTATACCATGCAGATGATTGCATGGCTCGCCAATCTGCCCGTAAAGCGCATTATGTTGCCCGACACTTTGGGCCTCCTCAAGCCGGAAGAAGTCCATACTTTCATTACCCAGATAAAGAGAGCATTTCCTGCTACACACTTTGATTTTCATGCTCATAACGACTATGACCTGGCGACTGCCAATGTCATGACGGCAGTGGCGGCGGGCATCGATGGTATTCACACCACAGTCAATGGCCTGGGAGAAAGGGCAGGCAATGCCCCATTTGAAAGTGCTATTGCCGTATTGAAGGAATTTGACAAAACTGCACTTGCTGTGGACGAAAAGAAAATTTACCGCGTCAGCAAGCTGGTAGAGCAGTTTTCAGGTTTGCATATTCCTGCCAATAAACCTGTGGTAGGAGAGAACGTATTCACGCAAACCGCCGGTATTCATGCGGATGGCGATAATAAAAAAAACCTGTATTATAGTAATCTTATGCCGGAGCGCTTCGGACGTACCCGAAAATACGCGCTCGGAAAAACCTCCGGCAAAGCCAATATCCTGAAAAATCTTGCAGAGCTGGGCATATCATTAGAGCCGGAGGAGTTAACCAAAGTCACCCAACGCATCATTGAGCTGGGAGATAGCAAGGAAAGGGTAACTACGGAAGATCTTCCTTATATTATCTCTGACGTATTGCAGCATAATGCTATTGAAAGTATTATCCAGATTGAGGGTTATCATATGGCTCATACCATGGGATTAAAGCCGGTTGTACAGATAAAGCTAAAAGTGGGGAATCAAAGCTATGAAGAAAATTGCTCAGGAACGGGACAATATGATGCATTCATGAAAGCCTTGAGGAAGATTTACAAATCGTTGAACAAAGCGATGCCCCGCTTGCTGGACTATCATGTCAGCATTCCGCCAGGGGGTAAAACTGATGCTTTGGTAGAAACAATTATTACCTGGGAGTACGGTAAGACATTCAAAACGAAGGGACTGGACAGTGACCAGACGGTAGCCGCCATGAAGGCTACTGAAAAAATGCTTAATATTATAGAGAAATTTGATTATCATAAAAATATAAAAGGAAATATCTATGGAGCTGAAGTTAGCCCTGTTGCCAGGTGATGGCATAGGACCGGAAGTTATTGCGCAGGCGGTAAAAGTTGTGAATGCGGTTGGTAAGAAGTTTGGTCATACCATCAGTTATGAGGAAGGATTGGTGGGTGCCTGCGCGATTGATGCAGTGGGTAATCCCTATCCCGATGAAACCCATGCCATCTGTGAGCAGGCCGATGCAGTGCTGTTTGGGGCCATTGGCGATCCAAAGTACGATAATGATCCCAGTGCTAAAGTACGACCAGAGCAAGGGCTGCTGAAAATGCGGAAAAAACTCGGTCTCTTTGCCAATTTAAGGCCTACTTTTACATTTGCTTCGCTAGTACATAAATCTCCGCTCAAGCAGGAAAGAATTGATGGTGCAGACTTTATGTTTGTCCGTGAACTGACTGGCGGTATCTACTTCGGTGAGCCAAGGGGCAGAAACGAACAGGGCACTAAGGCTTTTGATACCTGCGTGTATTCAAAAGAAGAAATTGAGCGACTTGCAAAAATAGGTTTTGAGCTGGCATTAAAGCGAAAAAAGCACCTTACCTGTGTAGATAAGGCCAATGTACTCGCTACCTCCCGGCTATGGAGGGAAACAGTAAAAGCCATGGAAAAAGATTATCCGGAGGTTAAGGTTGACTATGAGTTTGTAGATGCAGTGGCCATGCGGCTGATTCAAAACCCGAAAGCATACGATGTGCTTATTACAGAAAATCTCTTTGGAGATATTCTGACTGATGAGGCGAGTGTCATCAGCGGTTCTATGGGGCTGATGCCTTCGGCCTCGATCGGGTCTAAAGTGGGTTTATTTGAACCTATTCATGGAAGTTACCCGCAGGCAACAGGAAAAAATATTGCTAATCCTCTGGCCGCTGTTTTGTCTGCAGCCATGATGTTTGAATATGCTTTCAATTTACAGAATGAAGCCAAGGCCATCCAGCAAGCAGTGGACTATTCTCTCGAAAATGGGATTGTCACGGAAGATATTGCCGGGGGAGACATCGCTTATAGCACGACCGAAGTTGGCGATTGGTTGGCTGCGCAGATTACCGGTTAATGCTTATGTAGCATTTGATTGCCCTGCAAAATAGAAACTAGATTGCTGATAAATGAAAAAAGCTCCTATCAGGAGCTTTTTTCATTTATCTATTTATTTGATGACTACATGTTTTTGATAATCTCATTACCAAATTCAGAGCACTTCAGTAAAGTAGCACCCTCCATCAATCTTTCAAAATCGTAAGTGACATGTTTGGAAGCTATGCTTGCCTCTAGTCCTTTGTAGATCAGGTCAGCAGCTTCCTGCCAGCCCAGGTGTTCCAGCATCATGGCACCGCTCAGTATAACTGAACCAGGGTTCACTTTGTCCTGTCCAGCATATTTTGGTGCTGTTCCGTGAGTAGCTTCAAAAATAGCATTTCCCGTAATGTAATTGATATTGGCGCCAGGGGCGATACCAATACCGCCAACAATAGCAGCTAAGGCATCAGAAATATAATCACCATTCAGGTTCAAAGTGGCGATCACATCATACTCTTCAGGTCTTAATAGAATTTGCTGAAGGAAAGCATCGGCAATAGAGTCTTTGATGATGATTTTTCCTGCTTTGATAGCATCGTTCTGTGCATTGTCGGCCGTCTCTTTACCTTTCTCTTCTACAAGCTTATCGTATTGCGCCCAGGTAAATACTTTGTCGCTATATTCTCTTTCAGCAAGGGCATAACCCCAGCTCTTGAATGCGCCTTCGGTATATTTCATGATGTTCCCTTTATGCACGAGGGTAACTGAAGGTCTTTTATGTAAAATGGCATATTCAATGGCCGCTTTTACCAAGCGTTCTGTACCTTCCTGTGACACGGGCTTGATGCCAATAGACGAGCTTTCAGGGAAACGAATTTTGTTAACCTTCATCTCATCTTTCAGGAATTTTTTGATTTTATCTGCTTCTGCAGTGCCAGCCATGTATTCTATACCGGCATAAATGTCTTCCGTATTTTCTCTGAAGATCACCATATCAGTTTTTTCAGGGGCTTTCACCGGGGAAGGAACGCCCTTGAACCATTTCACAGGGCGCACACAGCTATACAGGTCAAGTTCCTGGCGTAAGGCCACATTCAGCGAACGAATACCGCCACCTACGGGTGTGGTCAAAGGACCCTTGATACCTACGAGATATTCTTTGAAGGCATCTAAAGTGGCTTGTGGAAGCCATTCTCCGCTATCGTTAAAGGCTTTTTCTCCGGCTAGCACTTCTTTCCATTGAATTTGTTTGCTGCCTTTGTATGCCTTTTCAACCGCTGCTTCCAGCACTTTTTTCGCAGCAGGCCAAATGTCAACGCCTGTGCCATCACCTTCAATAAAGGGGATCGTAGGTTGGTCAGGTACCTGAAGCTTGCCGTTCTTAATACTTATCTTTTGTTCGCTCATTATTTGCTTTTTTTGTTTAAAAAATAGATGTTCTATGGCGAATTTAAAAAAAAATGACTGAGTAAACGAATATTTTATCTGTTGCTCCCCAGCATTCATCTAAATTTTAAAATATTTTTTATCAGCAGGTATGAAATTGAAGGCTTTGCCGTTAAGGCTAAAAAACAAACACTGCCTTTATGCAATTTTTATCCTTGCTAATGCTGATCATCTTCAGCTTGCCGAATGCCACTACCATAACTCCGGACTCAAAAATAAGCAATCACCTGTCAGCTCATAATGTAGAAGATTGTATTTCTTCGGATGAGAAATCATTATTTACGCTGATCAATAGCTATCGAAAAAGCAAAAAATTACCGAAAATAGATTTTAGTCAGGCATTAAGTGAGGTGGCTAGGGCGCATGCCCAGGACCTTATGGATCACTATGATTTATCGCAGCGGGAAACCTGCAACCCGCACAGCTGGTCGGAAGAAGGGGAGTGGACGGGCTGCTGTTATGATGACCAGCATAAAAACCCCAACTGCATGTGGGATAAACCCGCAGAAATTACCGGCTATGCCGGACCTGGCTATGAGATTGTCTATTGGAACTCCGACTATGCCGGCCCTGAAAAAGCGCTCACCGCCTGGAAGAAAAGTGGTGCACATAACCCTGTGATGATCAATAGTGGCATATGGGAACAGGCCACCTGGCAAGCCATGGGTGTGGCCATTGTCGACCAGTACGCGGTGGTATGGTTTGGTGAGGTGCCGGATGAGCAAAACAATGCAGAACCCTGTTCGTAGGACGCGAATTGAGTGTACTTAATATTGCTCCTTTTCATTCGGAAAGTCTTTGGACTTCACATCCTGAATATAGCTCACCACTGCATCGTTGATTACCTTATTGAGATCTGCATATTGCCTTAAAAACCTGGGCTTAAATTCATGGGTGATGCCGAGCATATCGTGCATCACCAGTACTTGTCCGTCTACGGCAGCACCGGCACCTATGCCTATGACCGGAATTGTAAGGCTTGCTGCAACTTCTTTGGCCAGCGTTGCAGGAATTTTTTCCAATACCAGGGCAAAGCAGCCACAGGCTTCCAGCATTTTGGCATCTTCCATCAACTTCTGTGCTTCCTGCTCTTCTTTTGCGCGAACAGTATAGGTACCGAATTTGAAAATGGATTGCGGCGTAAGTCCGAGATGGCCCATAACCGGCACCCCGGCACTGAGTATGCGAACAATCGATTCTTTAATTTCACTACCTCCTTCTACTTTCACACCGTGAGCCCCCGACTCCTTCATGATGCGGATAGCCGAACGCAAAGCTTCTGAAGAATTGCCTTGATAAGAGCCAAAAGGTATGTCGACAATGACCAAAGCTCGCTGTATCGCTCTTATTACAGATGACGCATGATAAATCATCTGGTCCAAAGTAATGGGTAGGGTGGTTTCGTGACCGGCCATCACATTGGAGGCGGAATCGCCAACGAGTAGCACGTCAATCCCGGCACGGTCAAGAATTTGTGCCATGGAAAAATCGTATGCCGTGAGCATTGAAATACGCTCCCCGCGGCTCTTCATTTCTTGTAACTGATGGGTGGTAACTTTTTTAATATTCGATTTATGTACTGACATCCAATGGTTGGCTTATAAGGTATAAATTTAGCTGTCTTGTGGAGGGCTGGATGGAATTACGACACTAAAAGTCGTTCCTACATTATATTTAGAACGCACATCTATAAAACCCTTCATCTTTTCAATGACATTTTTTACGATGTATAATCCAAGTCCGGAGCCATCGCTGCTTTCAGATGCTCTCACAAACATATCAAAAATTTGTGAAATTTTATCTTCGGGAATGCCTTCTCCGTTATCTTCTATACTTAAAATCAACTGTTCTTCATTGGCCAGAGCAATGATATGAATGAAGCTCGGCTCAGTAAGAAATCTGCGGTATTTGATGGCATTGGAAATTAGATTATTAAGGATAATTCTCAATCGCGTTGCATCGCAGTGAAATGGTGCCGTTTGTCGAATTTCGGCACTGATTAGCAGCGATTTTGTCTGAGAAACGTTATAAATACTGCCGACACTGTTGTTTATTTCCTGCATGAGGTTTACTGCAACTACGGGATCGTTTAGTCGCTTATTGCGCGAAATGGCCAGCAAGTCCATTACCAGGTCGTCCAGCTTATTAATACTGCTTTCAATGAGATTGATGCAGTTGTCTTTAATTACTTCATCAGTTTCCATTCGGAGGATTTCTACCAGACCAAGAATAGAGCGCAGGGGACTTCTAAGGTCATGCGAGGCATGGTAGACAAAATTATCCAGTTCATCATTGAGCTTTTGTAGCTCAAATTGGTTTTCTTTTGTTTTACTGATGTCGGTAACGACACATTCTACTATATTCTCTTTTTCATACGAAATCGCTGCTAAAGAAGCCCATAAAATGGCACCATCAGAACGTAAAAGCTGCAACTCCATATTGTCAACGAAAGCATCTTTTCTTAATTTTCGGCGGATTTTCTTATGATCTTCTTTATTGTAAAAGAAACTTTCAATATTGATTTGTTTCTGCGGTATGATTCCGACCATTTCCCACGCCTTGTTATTGGCTTCAATGAGTTCGCCGGTAATGGCATGCACCCGAAAGATGCTGACATGGCTATTTTGGAAGAGGTTCCGGTACTTTTTTTCACTTTCTTTTAATGCCTGGTTGGCAAACTTGCTTTCTGTGATATCAGTTTGAGCTCCGAAAATATGCAAAGGTTTCCCTGCTTTATCACGGTGCAGGGTTCCTCTGGAGTGAATCCAACGATAACTGCCGTTTTTGTGAAGCATACGAAACTCTTCATTGTATACTTCTTTTTTACCGGAAATATAATCTGAAAAAGCACGTACAGCACGGTCTTTATCTTCAGGGTGCAGCAGAGATTCCCAAAAGTTGATGTGCTGAAAAATATCTTCCTCATTATAACCAAGCATTTTTCGCCAGGGTGGAGACACGAAGGTTTCGTCTCGCCGAAAGTCATAGCCCCAAAGGCCGTCATTGGCGTCATCGGCAGCTTGCTCGTAGCGCTTCTTTTGCCGTTCCAATTCAGCAATCTTTTCATTTTTGGCATCCAGCTCCTGCTTCAGCAAATGAACTTGATGCTCCAAGGAAGCCTGACTTTCTTCCGTAACTTTTTTCATGTGCGCAGAGAAAAACCCATCTTTTTAGCAGATTTATATGGTATTCGAAGCTAAAATATAATATTTTTTTATGTAAATGTTAAATAGTGCTCCTGCTTCATCAGGGATGGCTGCTTGGCTCAAGAGGGGTATTAACCTGTCCGTTGGATTGCGCTGCATAGAAATGAACATCTCGCTGAGGGAATGGTATGGTAATATCTTCCTCATCAAAGGTCATTTTCACTTTTTCGTGTAACTCAAAATTAACTGCCCAGTAATCTCCGTTGGTGCACCAAACCCTGCTGGTAATGTTTACTGAACTATCTCCCAGAGAGGTAACAACAATGGAAGGGGCAGGCTCTTTCAATATGCGCTCATCAGCTTCGATAATACGTGCTAATATGGCTTTCGCTTTAGGGATATCATCATTATAGCTGATGCCCCATTCAATGACGAGGCGACGGGTACTTTCTGCGGAAAAATTGGTAATGGTACTACCGGCAAGCTTTCCGTTGGGTATATAGACTATCTGATTGTTAGGAGTCTTTAAAATTGTGTTGAAAATACTTATCTGAAAGACCGTGCCCGACTCACCCTGAGCGGTTATAAAATCTCCTTTCTTAAAAGGTTTAATCGTCAGGATCAGAATACCCCCAGCAAAGTTGGACAAGCTGCCCTGCAATGCCAGGCCTATCGCCAGACCTGCTGAACCTATTAAGGCGATAAATGAAGTGGTAGGCACACCCAGCACACTGATGACAGATATAATTAAAATAATCTTCAAGGTAATACTGACCACACTTTTGAGAAATGGGCGAAGTGACTCGTCCACCTCTTTCTTCTCCATCATAGAAATGATGAAACTTATCAATTTGCTTATGAGCCATAAACCCACCACCAGCATAATGGCAGCAAGTACCAAATGAGAAGCAAATAAAATGATGAGTTCACGGGCATCTAAAATATAGGTAGTAATGTCATTCATAAGTACAGAATAGCTTTTAGTAATTAAAATGAATAAGATTTTTAATGGAGGAATGCGTGATAATTATCATCTTCCAGGACCACCTGAATGTGTTCCTCCAAAGTGGTGGATAACTCAATGCCTTTAAAATCGGCAAATATTGGAAAGGTTTTATGACCTCGATTGACCAATACAGCAGTTTGAATTTTTTTAACAGGAATCTTCATTAATGGGATGAGGCTGTGAATTAATGTTCTTCCCGTATTCATAACGTCATCAATAATGATGATACTATAATCAGAGACCTGCGAGATATCCTCATTAAAGTGGACACCGTCAGCAGTAGGGGAGCTTTTGTCCAGCTCAATCTGCATTAAAATGACTGAAAAAGGCGCAATTTCAGCAAGCTCTTTTTTCAACAGCGATGCAATTTGAAAACCTCCTGTGGCAATACCGGCAAGAAAGATCTTTTCTTCCTGATAATGATTTTCATAAATTTCGTATGCAATCCGCTTTATTTTCTGGCAAATTTGCTGATGATCCAGAATGCGTACCTGATTTTCCATAGCTTAATTTTGTGCCAAAATATTTAATAATTGCCAAACGCCCATCATTAATCATTATTAATTCACGTGGCAAAGGCATCAGCAGAAGATAAAATAAAGGCAATCATTACAGGTCAGTGCATTTGAAAATAAAAAAATCCCCGTGAAAGTGCGGGGATTTATATGATATTTTATAAGTGCCTGATCAATAAGGTACTGGCATTACCTTGCGGTCTTTAAAGGTCGATAGAATCACCATCGACTGCAGGTTGTCCACAACAGATATCTCACTAACCCTTTCAAGCATTAGTTTTTGATAGCTTGCAATGTCTTTGGCGATGACTTTTAAGATAAAATCACCGGAGCCGGTGATATGGTGGCATTCTATGATTTCATTGATGTTGTTAATTTCTTTCATAAACACATCAATGTTCTCCTTATTATGCCCGACCAAGGTTACCTGAACAAAGGTGCTGACACCTAGTCCTACTTTCTCAGTATCCAATTTTGCATGATAGCTCTTAATTATGCCGGAGTTTTCAAGTTTTTTGACACGTTCCAAAGTTGGTGCTGGCGATAAGCCAATTTCTTTGGATAACTGTGCATTGGTAATTTTTGCATTGGCCTGGAGTATTTCCAAGATATTCCTGTCGATTTTGTCTAATTTCAGCAATGTGCTCATTATAGTATATTCAGAATTATATTTGGTTCAAATTTACTAAATAAATGAAAATTATGTGGCGTATATGCCAATTTATAATTTCCGAAACTTTGATTTTGCAATAGGATACTTTTTTAACAACAGCGCTACCATAGAAATTATTGCACTAGTATTGCAATATTGTTTAAAATTCTGTCTAAATAAGTGGATAAGGTATTTTCTCAGGGTGTTTCCTGTTTCTAAAAAGCGCATAAAAACGCAAAAAGGGGAGTGCCGCGCACTCCCCTTTGGTATTACTGTTGACCTGCTAAAAGCAGCAGCTCTTATTTGTTGCTTCCCTTACTGCTGTCTTTTCCTTTGCCGGCATCCGAACCAGAAATAGCTGTACGCATATCTGTATCAGATTGGATATTCTGCATACGATAATAATCCATGATGCCGAGGTTTCCTGATCTAAAAGCTTCAGCAATCGCCTTGGGGATTTCTGCTTCTTCAAGAATTACCTTGGCCCTGGCTTCCTGAGATTTGGCTTTCATTTCCTGCTCTTGCGCTACGGCCATGGCACGACGTTCTTCTGCCTTAGCTTCCGCTACTTTAAGGTCAGCATTGGCCTGATCAATTTGTAGCTTTGCACCAATATTGGTTCCTATATCTAAATCGGCAATGTCAATGGAAAGAATTTCGAATGCTGTTCCTGCGTCCAAACCACGTTCCAGGACCAACTTGGATATTTTATCAGGGTTCTCAAGCACGTCTTTATGGTTGGCAGCAGAACCTATGGAGGTCACAATGCCTTCACCAACTCTGGCCAGAATGGTGTCTTCACCGGCACCACCCACCAATTGCTGGATATTCGCCCGGACAGTGACTCTGGCTTTGGCAATCAACTGAATTCCGTCTGCTGCTACGGCAGCTACATTGGGCGTGTTAATCACTTTAGGATTAACCGAAATTTGCACTGCTTCAAAGACATCTCTGCCAGCAAGGTCAATAGCTGTAGCTTGTTTGAATGTAAGCCGAATATTAGCTTTGTCTGCAGAAATCAATGCCTTAATGACGGT